>JAULZL010000097.1:0-2968 GCA_032117355.1 Candidatus Nanopelagicales bacterium | reverse complement strand
CTGCGCCCGAAGGCTTGGCAAGATCGCGTCCGGGATTGCCGTGGAGGCGGACGAAAGACGTGCCTCATGGGCAATGCAGCACGCCGCCGACAACGACGTGACCGCCGAACTCGTCACCGGCAGCCCACAGGAGATCGCCCGGCGACTCGCTGAGCCAATGGATACCGAGTTGCGCGTGGTGCGAGCTGCCGCCTGGACGGAGCGGGCCGTCGTGCGTTTCCCCGTCCTCGATGAGATCGACATGGGGGGTGCAGCCGAGGCCGAAGTGGCTCCGGACATGGACTACCGGGGGGCGCATCCCGACCACATTGACGTCCCGGCCATCACCCTGCGCGATCTGCTCGCCGATGACATCCCCACCGACCTGATGCACGTTGACCTGCAGGGTCAGGAATCGCTCGTCCTGCTGCCGGAGACGGAGTTGATCTGCCAGCGGGTGCGCTACATGGTCATCGGCACCCACAATCGCGCAGTGGAGGGGCAGATGATGGAAGCCCTGCTGCCCGCCGAGTGGGCGCTACTTATGGAGAAGCCCTCGACCGCCTTCTTCGACGGGGTGAAGCCGACGCTCACCGGCTTCACCACCCATGACGGCAGCCAGGTGTGGGCCAACTCGCGATTCCGCGATGCCGACCCGGTGATCGTCCGACGGCAGGTCTAGTTCGACCCCTCAGTTCGGCTTGCGAAGGGCGAGGGCACCGACCGGGCAGGCCCGCACCGCGCGCTTGGCTTCCGAGACCAGTTCATGGGGGACGGAGGTGCGCAGGCCGCCGGTGGTGATCACGGGGTAGCCCCACTCATCGAGGTCGAAGACCTCAGGAAGCACCTCCGCGCACATGCCATGGGCGGCACACAGAGTCGGGTCAAGGCTGAGTTCGCGCAGCCGCTCATGGGTGCTCATCGGAATTCCTTTCCCGCGACCTTCACCGGGGTAGCCCGCCCGGCCGGGAGCGGCAGGGATCCAGCGGCCCCGTCCCGATGGACTCTCGATGCACCGCACCGGCCGGATGTGTGAAGTGCGACCTCGTCCGCGAAGGTCCGCAGGCCGGAGGTGACGAATCGGGCGGTGCCATCCGGGTGCTTGCACCCGCCTCGGTTCACCACCAGGCTCAGGCGGTCCGACAGCCGGGCCAAGTCCTCGCCGGTGACATGTCGACCTGCCAAAAGGGCCACGTCCTCGGCCACGGAGGGCAGCCCGAAACGGCACGGCCCGCACTGGCCGGCACTCTCACCGGCCATCCACTGGGCGACTCGCGCCATCTCGTCCAGCGGGCATAGGTCCGGGCTCAGGGCCCACAGGATCCCCGCGCCCACCACCCCACCCGCGCCCGCGACCGGCTGGGGTGCCCACTGCGTCGCGATCAGTGCTTCCGCACTGACCCAGGCCCCGCCGTAGCCCCCCGTCAGGAAACCTTCAACCGGGCCGGTCAGTCCCCCGCATGCCTGCAGGAGGTCAGCGACCCGGGTCCCCGTCGGCACTTCGATAACCCCGGGGTTTCCGACGGCGCCGCCGACGGTCACCAGGGTCGTCCCTGGGGCGTCCGGGTCACCGATCGTGGCGAACCACTCCCCGCCATGGCGGGAAATAAGTGCGAGGTTGGCCAGGGTCTCCGCGTTCTGCACCAGGGTGGGCCGACCATTCATCCCGCGCTCGAAGGGACGCGCGCCGTAGACCGGCGTTGCCAAACCGTCACCGGCCCAATGGGCGAGTGCGCTCTCCTCGCTGGCCACATAGCGGGCTGGCGGGGTGACCAACTCGATTGTGACCGGCCCGTCATGCTGCGCGATGGCCGCGTCCAGACCCGGAATGAGGGGTGAGCCACGGTGAACGGCAAGGTACGCGCGCTTGGCCCCGATCGCCCGTGCGGCGACGCCGATGCCCTCGAGCAGCAGATGGGGCGCGTGGGAGATCAGCACCGCGTCCTTGGTACTCGCCGGCTCGCCCTCCATTGCATTGGCGATCACGACCGGCCTGCGACCACTGCTGAGGGGACTGCGCCGGCCCGCGCTATCGACCACGGCCCGCATCTTGCGCCCCGTCGGGAACCAACCCCCACCTCGGCCGCGAAGACCCGAAAGGTCGATCTCGTCAAGAAGGGCGGCCGGCGTTGCGTCAGGGCCCAGGCCGGTTGATGAGAACGCCCCGAACCATTGCTCGTGCTCGCTCAGCGAACCCAGGGCGCGAACCTGGCCCGACTGCCCATCCACCGGGATCAGGCGCACGCCGACACGACGAGCCATCGCGGTTCTTCCTCCCATTGTCTTGCTGAGGTCAGCCACCTCGTCCGGGAAGTCAATCATCGTCATGGATTCATCCTCCCGGCGGCAGGTTCGCCGCTTGCCAGGACGAAGCCAAGCGCAGGTAAGGGGCCGTCCAGTGAAGGCGCGCCCCACAATCGACCCGCTGCAGGTCTAACATCGCCTCTCGTGCCGGACATTGACCTGGCCCTATCCCTCGGGGGGCTTGTCGCCGGGGTCATGGTGGGTCTGACCGGCATGGGCGGCGCCGCCCTCGTCACCCCGATGCTCGTTCTGCTCTTTGGGGTTTCGCCAGCCGCCGCGGTCTCCAGCGACGTCCTGGCCTCGGCGATCATGAAGCCGGTAGGGGCCCTCGTCCACATTCGGCATCACACCGTCCACTGGGGCCTAGTGGGTTGGCTGTCCGCCGGCTCGATCCCAGGTGTACTGCTCGGAACTTGGGTTTTCTCGGCCGTCCTGGCCACATCGGGGGCTGATGAGACGATCCGCAGCTGGATCGGTGCCGTGCTGCTCGTTGCCCTCGGGGCCATGCTCGTAAAGGCCTACCTGACCATGCGGGCCCGCAAGCAGGGAGTCGTAGGCGGCCTGCAGGGCACCCGGATGCCCGTGCGTGTGGTGCCGACCGTGCTGCTCGGCCTCGTCGTCGGTCTCATCGTCGGTATGACGAGTGTCGGCTCCGGGTCACTGATCGTGACCGTTCTCATGTTGC
>JAULZL010000096.1:0-3385 GCA_032117355.1 Candidatus Nanopelagicales bacterium | reverse complement strand
GCCTGCCACCACTCTTGGATGGCAGGCGTCCCGCAGGCACGGCTCCGTCAGGGTCGTGCGTCCGAGAACCTCAGGATGCGGGCGTAGCGGCCGCTGTCACCGGCTTGGCGCGCTTGCGTGCGATCCGCTCAGGACTCGGCCACTTGACGTCGGTCACGAGACCAGCCTTCTCGAGCATCTTGATGACCGCCGCTGACGTGTCCATCTGCCAGGGGAGCACGCCGTGACGGGCGCTCGTCGGATCGGCATGGTGGTAGTTGTGCCACGCCTCGCCGCCCGAGATGGGCGCAAGCCACGCGACGTTGGCGCTGCGATCGCGCGTGGCGAAGGGCCGCTTGCCCCACACGTGGCAGACCGAGTTGATCGACCACGTCATGTGGTGCACGAGCGCCACCCTCACGAGGGTCACCCAGAAGAAGGCCTGAAGCGCTCCGGCCCAGCCGTCGACGGCATAGCCGATCGCGGTCGGCACCACCATGCTGATGACCGCGATTACCGGCCACAGCTTCGAGATGCGGTCGATGGCCCGGTCGGCGATGAGGTCGGGGGCGTACTTGCGGGTATCGGTGCCCGAGTAGGTGAAGAGCCAGCCGACGTGGGCGTGGATGAAGCCGCGGGTCAGCCCGCGGGTACCTGGGCCGTACTCCCATGGCGAGTGCGGATCGCCGTCTGCGTCCGAGAACTGATGATGCTTGCGGTGATCTGCGACCCAGTCGACGACACGGCCCTCGACCGCGAGACTGCCGGCAAGGGCCAGAAAGGCTCGCATCTTGGGCCCGGCGCTGAACGCGTCGTGGGTGAAGAGTCGGTGGTACCCGATGGTGATGCCGTGGACGCCAACGGCATAGATCACGACGAGCATCGCAAGATCGAGAATGCTCACCCAGCCGTAGATAAACGCAATGGGCAGCGCCACGATGACGGCTGCCAGCGGCACCACGACGAAGAAGCCGAGAACGGCTCTGTCGAGGGGGCCCGGCGCGTGGGGGGCAAAGGGATCGGTGACGGAATCGGACAGGAGTGTCGTGCTGGTCTGATCGCTGATGATGGTGGCCTTCCGCGCACGAAACTGGGCAATGGGATCCCCGACAAAAACATCGTATGTCGGGATCGCGGTGCCTGATGCCACATTGCGGGATCGCCGTGAATGACGTATGCAAAAACCGGCGAGGCATACGGGTCCGCGCATCGGGGCTCCCGGGGGTGGGATCGAACCACCGTTGACGGATTCAAAGTCCGCTGTCCTGCCGCTAGACGACCCGGGAATGGGCGTTGTCCCGCGTGGGCTTTTTGCTTTCTGGCCTCTTTCGAGCCCCGGTTGCGCCCCGCGTATGCCCCGCCAGACCCCCAGAAGCGCCCTGTCGGGCCCCTCGACTGTCTGCCGGGCCCACACATTGTTCCAGACCGTCTCAGGTCGTATGCGCCGGGAGCACAGGCAGAGACAGTTGAAGGGCCTGAACATTGGAAATGAATGGCTGACCGCTTCGGAAGCCGCTCGCGAGGCTCGGGTTTCTCGGGCCACCCTTTACCGCTACTGGTCCCTTGGGGGTCGGGCCGCGGTACTCCCAGCTCAGCGCCCGTCAGCTCGTGCGACGCGCGTGGCTCACTGACTGGCTGCTCGCTCAGGAAGCCGCCTGATGGGGATCACGGCCGCCGCCGGTGTCGCGCACTGACTGTCACCTTTGCGCCAGAAGGCCATTCCGCTGCAGTTCGTCAACGGTTCTGGGGAGCGGCCCAACACTGGTTCGGTGAGCCACTGCCATCGTCGCGGCGATGCCTCTACGTCAGGGCGTTCGGCGGCAGGACCGTCGTACCGAACAGACTGTCAGCTTGCTCACGCGTCAGCCCGACCTCGTCCGCTACGTCACGCCATGACTCGGCTATCACGTCAATCTGCCGGTCGAAGATCTCGGCGGCCTCGCGGCCGCTGAGGTTGTACTCACCGGCTGCGTTCACACACGTGGTACGAGTGCTCCTCCGGTCACCGGTCTGATCGGGCGTTGGCGCGCGGCCGATGTCCATGGCCTGGCGAGCCTCGTAGGACGTGCGCAGATGCGGCAGCAGGTCGTACGCCGGAGTCAACGTGAGGTGGCTTCCATCCCAGAATGCGGCGTGGTTGCGGGCGTGGTCATCGATGTTGGTGATCAGTATGTTGAAGGCGATCCGCTCGAACAGGGTGCGGCCAAGGCCGGTTCCTGATGGTGCGTGCTTGCGCAGCACGTCCATCAGTTCGGGATAGCTCGACCAGCGCGCCCCCAGAAAGTCGTCGAACCCGAGCATCGTCAGCGCGGACACCATCATGCGCCGGGTCCCGTCTCCGGGTCGGTCAAAGCGTCGCACCAGCAGCACGTCGCGTCCACCGGCAGTTACAACCCGCACCTCGGGGACGTCAATACCCACTCGCGCGGCCAGGCGCATCCCGGCCGCCTCGGCCTTGACGACGGGGTACAGATCGGTCGACAGGGAGAACTTCGCCACCCACTCGCCGCCGTCTTCGTCGACGATGACCGCCTTCGGCCGAGCGCCGCCAATTGCCGTGCCGTACTGCAGCGCTTCGGCAAGTTCCGGTGACAGCGTGCCGGCGACCAGATCCTGCGCCGCTGTGTGCAGTTCGACCAGGGACGCACCGCTCGAACGCGCCACGTACGTTTCCGCACTGGACTGGAGGTCCAGCCCACCGATGCGATTGGACCCAGACTCCAGGAGGTACGTGAGCGTGTCCAGCTCGACATCTGCTGCCGCACTGCCGCGTGTGCCGGTGAGGCGCGTGATGATCACCCGCTGCCCCCAGGAATCAGGACTGGCGTCCTTCAGGACGCCTGCGATGGTCATGTTCTCTCGGGGTGGGATCCATCCCCGACGCAGCGGCAGTTCCGGCTCGTACAAGCTGATGGCGGCTGGGTTCTCCAGGTAGGCCAGCATGTAGCGAAACTGGTAGCGCCCTTCGCGAGCAGCCACCTGCCCCACCGGTACGGGTGTTCGTGATCCGGGCAGCCACGCCCACACGTAGCCGGCTCGTGGAACCGGCGGGGATGCGGTGGCGATTAGAAGCCCTCCTCGTCGTCAAGCACCGTCCGGTCCGGGCCAGGGGTTGGGGCCGGGAGCAGCGCGAGAGTGTCCTCCCCAACTCGTCGGGCGCGGACAAGCTCATCGCCTTCCAGCCCGAACAGGCGGACACCGACGAGGTCGGCGTAGGCGAAGACGGTCCCCACCTTGACCGTTGGCCTGCCCAGCTCGACGGCTCGCACTGTCCGCGGGTTGACCCCGAGGCGCGCGGCCGTGTCCTCAATGCTCCACTCGAGGGCGCGACGCCTGAGCTCTATGCGCGTTCCCATGGTCCCGAGGGCTGCAGTGGCTGTCCGCGACATCGCCGTCACGCTCATCA
>JAULZL010000095.1:4990-5504 GCA_032117355.1 Candidatus Nanopelagicales bacterium | reverse complement strand
AGGGTCATGCGGCCATGCCTTCGGCGATGACGTCCCGCTCCCACCAGTAGCCGCCCGAGGTCGGGCTTTTGATCCTCGTGGGCCAGTAGGTCTCGTCACGACCGCCGCGCCACTTCTCGACCGTGGCGTAGCGCCCGCAGGACTTGCACTCAGCGGAGTCGTGGTTCTTGCATGACATCTGCCGGAACCCGACCCCCTGCGCTGCCCATCGCCGCATGGCTGAGGACCCGATCGGGCGCAGCGACCGGCGACCGTCGGCCCCCTCATTGCCGATGTGATGCTCGATCACGACGGCCACGCCATCGGCCATGATCGCCTCCAGTGGCTGCTGCCAAAGCCGCGTCGCGTCCTCGTCCATGTAGCCCCGTGACGTGCACCGGTACAGCGGGCCGATGACCAGGATGTCGGGGCGGTGCGACCGGATCAGCCCCCGCAGGTACGCCTGGTCGGCGTGGTCGGTGAGGTCCATCCCGTGCTGGGTGGAGTGCACGAACACGCGGGAGACTGTCGCGCC
>JAULZL010000095.1:0-4980 GCA_032117355.1 Candidatus Nanopelagicales bacterium | reverse complement strand
TCCACATGCCGAGCGGCAGCAGCAGACACCGACGACAGTTGCCGCTGGACCTGCCTGCCCGTGTACTCCGCGTCGACGATGAGGGCACGCTGCGGGGCGTAGTCAAGGTTCCGGTCGGACGGGTCGAACGGGTGGATGCCGAGCGCTGCGGACAGGGCAAGCTGACGCAAGAACACGCTCTTGCCCATGCCCTCGGTCGCCGTGACCATCAGCGACGTGGCCGACGGCAGCACGCCAGGAATGCACCACTCGTCGTCAGGGAAGTCGACGCGCAAGAAGTCGGCCATGGTGGATGCCGACGCAGCCGTGTTGCCCTTGTCCAGTTTCGACAGCCGATCGGCCTCAGCCTTGGCGTACTCCAGCGCCAGGGTTGGGTCGCTCGTCGCGGCAAGGTGCTGCAAGCGCATCCCGAAGGAGTCCAGGTCCCGCTGGAGATATCGCTGCGCGAGCAGGCTGAACCGTGAGGCGGGGCTGAGGACGTCGGAGGAAGCCTGGTACGCCTCGAAGACTTGCAGCGCACCGCAGCGAGGGCTCAGCCCGTTGACCCGCAGGTATTCGGCGACCGTCGTCGGCGAGACATCCATGCCCTTGCCGACCATCGCAGCAATCCCCTGGGCGAGGACCATCCGCCAGGAGGTGAACTGCTCCGGTCGCACCTGATCGAACAGCACCGCGGCCAGCGACGGGTTCGCCAGTACGCAGCCGAGTGACTCAACCTCGAGGTCGGCGAGGACGTCGGCGCTCACAGGATCATCCCCTGAGGATCGACTAGCCGACCGACCGGATCGACGCGGATGCCGTCGGGTCGCATGTACCATCCTTCGCGAAGCTTGACCGGCTCGGGGATCTCGTCGGCCCACCGCTCCTGGTTCAGCCAGGTCGCAGGGTGCGGGATGAACTGCGGGTCTTTGCCCTGCTGCGCTGCCGCGTACCGCTTCGCCTGCTCGATCAGCGACAGCGCATCGCTGAGCGGGAGGGCCTTGGCGTACGCCTCCCGCGCCTTGCCCTTGCCGACCTTGCGAGGGTAGGCCAACCAGAACGCTTCGAACCCGTCGGTGTTTTTGCTTTCGGTTCTTTCCCTAGGTGAGTCTTTGTCTCTAGTTTTTTCGGTCGCTGGAATTTCACTCGGCGCAGGAACTAAAGACAGGCTGGTGAAGGTGAGCGGTGACGTTTCTGGGGATGAATCTTCTAAGGATGTATCTTCTAAGGATGTAAAGGACGGAGGACTAGAGGGCGGAGTTCCCCTTTTAGGGCCTTCCAGTTCCCCTTTTACGGGTGCCCCAGTTCCCCTTTTAGCGTTCTCCAGTTCCCCTTTTAGGTGCTCCCCAGTTCCCCTTTTAGTGTCTCGGAGTTCCCCTTTTAGGCCCTCATCAACGTCATAAAGGGGTGCGTCCAGTTCCCCTATTTCCTGCTCCGTAGTTCCCCTTTTAGCAGTGTCAGCGTCGGCTCGTGGCAGCACCCGGTAGACCGTTGCGTTGCCACGACCGACCCCCTTGCGAACGATCTCCAGGCGACCATCGGCGACGAATCCGGCGACGCAATCTCGGATGTACCGCGAGGTCACGTCAGTCACTTGCTGGATCTGCTGATGCGACGCAAAGCCCACGCCCTGGTTGTTGACCGCGTTGGCAATGGCGACCAGGATCAGCTTCTGCTTGCCGTCATAACGCGGGTCGCGCATGACATCGGCCATCACCTTGATGCTCATGGCAGCCGCCATCCGGGCCAGTCGAGCATGGCCTGGCCGTTGTCGCACCATGCGACGAGGTCGGCAAACTGCCTCACGGTAAGTGCCCTGTTACGCCTGTATGCGCAGTTCAGGCGTATTTCGTGGATTACCCGCGGGATCACATCGCAGGCGCGTAACATTGCCATATCGGTCTCCTTCTACGAGCCGGTCACGCCTCGGGCTGCTTGCGGCAGCGCCGGGGCACTTCTTTTCGCAGTGGGACCTACTGCATTGCTAGGCGTGCTCATTGTTGCATACCCCACTGACATCCCCCTTGGCCTAGAACGGTGCTTCATCGGCCTGCGGAGTGGCCCACACATCCGTTGCGGACTCGCTCCACGCGTCGACCGGCTTGTCCCGCTCCACCCGCTTGATCGTCGCCGTCGCGTAGCGCAGCACCGGGCCCACATCGTCCACCTGGCACTCCCAGACCGTCCGCTTTTCGCCCTCCTTGGTGGTCCAGTCCCGCTGCGCCATCTCGCCCGTCACGATGACGCGCGACCCCTTCACGAGGGACTCGGCGACGTTCTCCGCGTACTGCCGCCACACCGTGCACCGAACCCACGACGTCGGGCCGTCCTTCCAGCCGTCGCCGTCCTTGACCCGCTTCGAGGTCGCCACGTTGAACGACGCCACGGCCAGACCGGCCTGCGTGAACTTCAGTTCCACGTCACCGCCAAGGGTGCCGACGAACGTGCACTTGATACTCATGCCCTTCTCCTTCTTCTCTTAAGTGACCGAATCTCGTCCTCCGTCAGCCCGCCCCAGATGCCTTCCGCGTTGGATGCCAGCGCCTCGGACAGGCACGCGGCCTGGACGGGGCACTCCTGGCAGATCTCCACGGCCCGCGCTTGGTCAGCCGGGATGACGCTGAACCACAACTCCGGCTCCTCGCCAGCGCAGCGAGCTTGCTGCGTCCACTCGCTCGGCGTGTACATCCACTCGAGCCCGCGCGGCCTGTACTGGACCAAGTAGTCCTCACGCTTCTTCTTGCCGCTCATGAGCCGCCGCTTCTTGTCGTTGTTCGCCTGCCGACACTTCCCGCAGGTCTCCTCGCCATTGCGAAGGTGCCGCAGGTAGCCCCGCTCCGATCCGCACTCGGCCAGCTTCGTCATCAGTAGCCCGCCTCTCTGAGTAGCCGAACCGCAACGCTGAGAGGCATCACCACGGGCCATTCAGCCACCCTGGCGGGCCCGAATCCGTCGGGGCGTATCACGGCCACCGGGAGCGTGTTCTCACGCAAACGGGTGGTCTGCTGGCGAATGGTGCCCGTCAGGTCAAGTTCCCGCCGAGCCTTCACCTCAATGTCGACCCCGACCACCCCGGTCACGTCCGAGCCGGGGCGACCCGCTCCGACCGGCTCCGCGAACGGCCACCACTCGCGCAGGTAGTCGGCCACGATTCGCTCGGTCTCCCGGCCACGCTGCTTACGGTGCTGGCTCATGACGCGCACCTGATGCACACGCCGTCAACCTGCTCCTGGCCCCCGTGGCGCGGGCAGTAGACCAGCGGCCGGGAGAGCATGTACCGCAGCCGGTCGTTGGCCAGCGGCATCACGACCGCATGAAGCGAATGGAAGGCGATGGCCGTCTTCAGCAGCAACACGCGCGTCTTGACCACCAGGACCGACAGCAGCAGCACCCACACGGCCAGCAGCAGGACGGCCAGGACTAGGGCGAGCGTCATGGCAGCAGGTCCAGGTCCTCGCAGCACTGCTGAGCAAGGTCTTGCGTGCCTACCTCGCGGGCGAGCACTTCCACCTCGGCAGGGTCTCCACCCTCCGACCAGGCCAGCACGCGGGCCACAAGGTTGATCACTTCTTCATTCACTCCGGCCTCCCCTCTACATCGCTCGTATACCGATCCCGCTCCCACGACGGGGCCGAGAATCCCTCCCGCTCAGCCACCGCCGGATGCTCCGTGACGAACGTGTGGCAGCCCCGGCAGAGCGCTGCCAAGTTGGCCCTGTCCACAATCGACCCGCCACGGGCGCGGGAGACGATCTCGTGCACGTCATGGCTCGGGTTCATCCCGCACCGCTCACAGATCGGACGCTCCACGAGCAGCGCAGCGACAAGGGGACGGCGGATCCGGTACAGCGCCTCGCGCTTCCGGCTGCGGAACCTCACGACGGCTCCCTCCACTCCATGCCGCACTCGAGGCACTGCCACCACGCATAGCCCAGGTCCTGGTCGGTGCACTCGCTGGCAATCGACCCGCAATTGGCGCAGGACAGGTCTGCCTTCGGTGATGGCTGACTCATGACGCCCTCGCACGGCTTAGCGCCTGGCGCGCCATCTTCATGCCTTGCGTGTAGCCCCTCTCGTATGGATCGCGGATTCCCATTCCATTTGGAAACTCGCCTAGATCCAAGATGTCCGCGTCCTTGGCGATCATGTCGTCAATCGCTTGCAGCACGGCTGCAACGCAAGGACATTCGACGCTGCACACTTCTCTATTCATCTCTACTCCCTACGTCCACTGCCCGGCTGGCTCGGCGGCGAACTGCGAGCGCACCGCGCTATTCAGGGATCGACCGACGTCCAACTGAGCGCCGAGAGTTCGGATGCGCTCACGGCAGGCACGGTGCTTGGCGGCTGCCAACTCCGCAGCCAGCGCCAGGTCAGCGCACTTCAGGATGGCCTCGGCCTTCCGCGCTTCGATCGACCCTTCTGAGGTCAGGTAGGCCCGCGCGTGGGCGACCTCGTGCGCCTGCTTCGCGCGCACGCTCTGCTCGTCCAGGTCGGCGACCTCCACCGTCGCGGCATCGAGGAGCCGGGACAGTTCGGCCAGCCGCTTCACTACCTCTATCTGCGTCGGGATCATCGGATGGCCTCATCCAGCGCCAGCCAATGCGCGTCCGCGTCGGGATCCGGCGGCATCTCGGCCAGCAGGATCCGCGCTTGCTCGATCACCGGCAGCGCAGCCAGCGCGCGTGCCAACGGGGACTGCCGACGCGCCTCGACCTCCGCAGCGTGATCGAGCGCGGCACGCACGCGCGCCGATATTCGCCGGCGGGAATGCCACGACATCTCGGCCAATTCGTCGGCCGTTGGAATCAGAATCGGCATCAGAAGTCGACCTCCTGGTGCGTCGACTGCCAGTGCCGCAGGAACGCATCCCGCGCCAGCGCCGACGTCGCAGCCGTGCCCGACGCCGTGCACGCATGGCACGCCCAGCGCTTCATCGGGTGGCCCCCTTGCAGGTCGCGCATATATATGTGCCGGAGTCGACCTCGTGCGGACGAGCTTC
>JAULZL010000094.1:0-1983 GCA_032117355.1 Candidatus Nanopelagicales bacterium | reverse complement strand
AGTGACCTCCAGGTGGCACCCGCTCAGGATGGCGACGCCGATATCGAGTTGGACGAGGGTGTTGGCCCCGTGACCTTCACCCTCGATGACGAGACCGACGGGGACGAAGTCATCGACATGGATGCAGAGATCGACGGGGACGAGTTCAGCGTCGAAGAGGAGGTCATCGAGCCGGACGAGTTCGATGCCGAGTACCTGGCCGAGGCGGACTGGGCAACGTCGGACATGGACGCCGCTGATTGGTCAGATGAAGGCGCAGATGATTCAGCGCTCGATTCGCCGGACTCCGATACCCAGGATCCCGATGCCCAAGATGCCGACGACGGATCGGCCGACGATTCGGGATCGGATGAATCCATTGATGGTGCCAGCGATGACACTGATGCGGGAACAGGTGGGCAGGATGACTCTGCCGATCAGGCCGATTCAGGCTCCAACGACACTGGGGCCGACGACACAGGAGCCGATCAAGGGGGCGATGCTGGTGATGGAGACCCCGCGGGCAGCGATGTAGGAGCCGACGACTCCGATGCGGTGCCGGCCGATGAGTGAGGTACTGGCGCCCAAGCCACCGGAGGCTGGGCCGGACCGTTAGCGAGCGGCAATGCGGACGGGGACCGACTTGAAGGCTGGGGTCAGCGACTTCGGATCGATGACTCGCGGTACGAGGGCATTGGCCTCCGGGTAGTACATCGCGACACTGCCCTGCCGAATATCCACGATCGCGACAGATACCTCCAGGGCGCCAATAGAACTGCTCACTCGCACCCTGGTGCCCTCATCGACATCAAGTGCATCAGCGTCCTGCGCCGACATCATCACCACGTCGCGGCGAACATTGCCGCGGTAGAGATCCTCTTCGTCGTAGACCACCGAGTTGAACTGTCCCTCGGATCGGATCGTCATCAGGGCGAACTCACCGGGAGCGCAGACCGGTGGCGGCATGGGGACGGCGTGGAAGACGGCGCGTCCTGACGGCGTCGCGAAGGCAGCCTCGTGGAAGGTCCGGCCCGGAATCTGGAATTCCTCCTTCTCCTTGGAAAGAGCGCCGTACCCGGGCACCGTCGTTGCGATCGCCTCGCGCAGTGCCGCATGGCTGGTGAGATCCGTCCAGGCAAATCGATCTGGCGGGAGGATTCGCGCCGCAATGGCCGCGATGACGTCGACCTCCGAGCGCATGTCGCCGACCACATTCGGCTCACCGCCATCGGAGTAGCGGACGTAGTTGAACATCGACTCCTGGGTCGTCGACTGGGTCTCCTCGTCGCGGGCGAGCACGGGCAGGATGACCATCCGCCGACCGCGGCCGTGGATATGCCCGGGGTTCAGCTTGGTCGTCAGGGCAATCGTCGTGTCAATGCGCTGGAGGGCGTCCTTGGCCCACTCGGCATCGGGATTGCTGCTCCAGAGGTTGCCGCCAAGCATCACGGCTGCCTTGATCCGACCCTCGTGCGCGGCAACCATCGATGCGTAGGTATCCAGACCAGCAGGCAAAGAGGAGTCGATACCGAAGGTTTCCGCCATGCTCGCAGCAAAGGCCTCCTTCATCGCCGGTGAAACGCCAACCGAGCCGACCCCCTGGACGTTGGAGTGACCCCGGATCGGCATCAACCCGCTACCCGGTCGTCCCAGGAAGCCGCGCGACATGGCGAGATTCGCCAGCGCGAGAACATTGTCGGTGCCATGGGCATGGTGGGTCAGGCCCATCGCCCACATGAAGATCCCTGACCTGGCGCGCACGAGGGCGCGGACACATTCATCGATCTGCTCCCTGGCCACCCCGCTGCCGTCGATGAGGTCCTGCCAGGGAAGTTCCTGCACGTGGGCGCGAAGTGCTTCCCAGCCCTCTGCCCGATCCTCGACGAATTCCTCGTCGACCCCGCCAGCTTCGATGACGCCCTTCAGCAGTGCGGTGAACAGGTGAATGTCGCCACCCACCCGAGGCTGCACGTATATATCTGACACGTCCGAGCCGAGAACCAT
>JAULZL010000093.1:0-6283 GCA_032117355.1 Candidatus Nanopelagicales bacterium | reverse complement strand
GGCAATCGAGTCGAAAAGCAGGTCCACGCTTGGACTCGGAACCACGCGGGTCATTGGCTCGAATACCCTTAGGTGATCACCGGCAACCTCAACATCTCGATTTGGCGGGGCAATAAAGACCACGTCGGCCTCAAGGATGGCGCCGTCCAATGCCTCCACCACCCGCAGGGCGGTCGCCCTCGCCAGCAGATCAACAATCAGGCTCGGATGGCTTGGGGCCAGGTGCTGCGCAACAACGAAGGCGGCGCCTGTTCCGGGCTGCACGACGCCCAGAAACTCGGTCAGGGCTTCGAGGCCGCCCGCTGACGCACCAATGCCAATGACGCGTTCCACCGATAGCGGTCCGGCTGACGATGATCCGGCTGACGATGGTCCGGCTGAGCGTGGAGCGTTGGCCATGGGCCTCCCGTTCGGTCAGACGTGGCAAGCAGTGGCACTGCCCTCGTCCACGTGAACTACAGAGGCACTTGAGGTCATGGAACGTCTTGAATGATGGAACGTCTTGAGTGATGGAACTTCTTGAGTAACGGAGCTTCTGAGTGCTAGAGGGCCCTCACGATAGACCCGTTACGTCAGGATGTCGCGCACGACCGAATCGGCGAGTAGGCGCCCGGTCCTGGTCAGGATGAGGGATCCGTTCGCGAGGCCCGATGGGTCGATCAAGCCCTCGAGACAGAGACGTTCGCTGACATCGTCCGCGGCTTCCGTTCGTGGAAGCCCCGTGCGCATCCTCATCGCGAGCATCACTCGCTCCGTGCGCTGGTCCTCCGCGCTCAGAAGTTCATGCCCCGCCTCCGGGCGAAGGCCCGAGGCTAGGGACTCGGCATAGGTCCGCGGATGTTTGTGATTCCACCAGCGCTTCCCTGCCAGGTGGCTATGCGCCCCGGGCCCAATTCCCCACCAGTCCGCGCTCGTCCAGTAGGCCATGTTGTGTTGGCATTCACCACCCGGTCGTGCCCAGTTGGAAACCTCATACCAATCGAAGCCGGCCCGGACGAGGACCTCGTCGATCAACTCGTAGCGACTCGCAGCCACATCGTCGTCAGGCATGGGCAACTCGCCCTGCCTGACCCGGCGGGCCAGCGGCGTCCCCTCCTCGACGATCAGCGAATAGGCAGAGACATGATCGACGTCTGCCTCCAGCACGAGATCAAGGGAGTGCCGCAGGTCGTCCACCTCCTCCCCCGGCGTTGCGTAGATCAGATCGACGTTCACGTGCGCGAAGCCCTCGCTTCGAGCTGCTCGCGCCATCGCGACGCTCCGCCCCGGCGTGTGAGTGCGGTCCAAGACGGCAAGAACGTGCGGCGCGGCACTTTGCATCCCAAGGGAAATCCGCGTGAACCCACCCGAGCGCAGCTCGGCCAGCATGGCCTCGTCAACGGAGTCCGGATTCGCCTCGGTCGTCACCTCGGCATCGTCAACGAGGTCGAACTCATCGCGGACGGCCGACAAGATCTCGTTCAGCGCACGAGCGCCCAGCAGGGTGGGGGTTCCTCCTCCGATGAAGACGCTGGTGACCGGTCGCGCGCCGACGCTTCGAGCGGCGAGGACGATCTCATCGATCAGCACCCGGTGGAAGGTCGCCCGAGCAACGCTGTCGCCAAGTTCGGTCGCCGTGTAGGTGTTGAAGTCGCAGTAGCCACATCTCGTCGCGCAGAACGGCACGTGGATGTAGATCGCAATTGGCTGCATAGGAGCCCTCATCACGTGTTACTTCTACTCACTTCTACGCACTGCTATTTCTATGCATTGCTATTTCTTGGGCGGTGCGGAATCTGACGTGGACAGCGCGGCGATGAAAGCCTCCTGCGGCACTTCGACGCGGCCAACCATCTTCATCCGCTTCTTGCCTTCCTTCTGCTTCTCGAGCAGCTTTCGCTTTCGCGAGATGTCGCCCCCGTAGCACTTCGCGAGGACGTCCTTGCGGATTGCCCGGATGGTCTCGCGAGTGATGACCCGCGACCCAATCGCCGCCTGGATGGGTACTTCGAACTGCTGCCTGGGAATGAGCTCCTTGAGCTTGGCGGTCATCAATGTGCCGTAGGCCATGGACTTCTCACGGTGCACGATCGCACTGAAGGCATCGACCGGTTCGCCGTGCAGCAAGATGTCAACCTTCACGAGGTCCGCATCCTGCTCGCCACTGGGTTCGTAGTCGAGCGATGCGTACCCACGGGTGCGTGACTTCAACTGATCGAAGAAGTCAAAGACGATCTCGGCCAGTGGCAACGTGTAGCGAAGCTCAACGCGATCAGCGGATAGGTAGTCCATGCCGAGCAGGGATCCGCGACGCTGCTGGCAGAGCTCCATCACCGTTCCGACGAACTCACTCGGCAGGATGACCGTTGCCTTCACGATGGGTTCGAAGATCTTCGACACCTTCGCATTGGGGAACTCACTCGGATTCGTGACGACCTGCTCCGTTCCGTCATCCCGGATGACCCGGTAGACGACGTTCGGCGCGGTGGAAATCAAATCGAGGTTGAACTCCCGCTCAAGGCGCTCGCGGACGATCTCAAGGTGCAGTAGCCCCAGAAACCCGCAGCGGAAACCGAATCCGAGGGCCAGCGAGGTCTCCGGTTCGTACACCAGGGCAGCGTCGTTGAGCTTCAGCCGGTCCAGGGCATCGCGCAGTTCCGGATAGTCCGACCCATCAATCGGATAAAGGCCCGAGAACACCATCGGATTGGGGTCGCGGTAGCCGCTAAGAGCCTCGGTCGCACCGTGCTGGTTGGTGGTGACGGTGTCACCAACCCTCGACTGCCGGACGTCCTTGACTCCGGTGATCAGGTAGCCGACCTCGCCCACGCCGATCCCCTTGGCCACCACCGGCTCCGGTGAGATGACCCCGACCTCGAGGAGTTCGTGCACCTCGCCCGTCATCATCATCCGGACCTTGTCCCGGGTAGCGATGCGGCCGTCGACCACGCGAACATAGGTGACGACGCCGCGGTAGGTGTCGTAGACCGAGTCGAAAATCAGGGCCCGCGCGGGAGCATCAGGGTTGCCGATCGGTGGCGGGACCTCCGACACGATCCTTTCGAGCAAGTCCGGAACACCCTCCCCGGTCTTGGCCGAGATGCGCAGGACATCGTCCGGCGAGCACCCAATGATGTGCGCCAGCTCGGCCGCGTACTTATCCGGCTGGGCCGCGGGAAGGTCGATCTTGTTCAGCACCGGAACGATGACGATGTCGTTCTCCAGCGCCAGGTAGAGGTTCGCAAGGGTCTGTGCCTCGATACCCTGGGCCGCGTCGACCACGAGGACGGCGCCCTCGCATGCGGCCAGGGACCTCGACACCTCGTAGGTGAAGTCCACGTGGCCGGGGGTATCGATGAGGTTCAGGACGTAGTCGACCCCATTCGTCCCCTGGTACGGCAGCCGCACCGCCTGGGACTTGATGGTGATCCCGCGCTCACGCTCGATATCCATCCGGTCGAGATATTGGGCCCGCATGGAACGCGCGTCAACGACTCCGGTCTGCTGGAGCATCCGATCGGCCAGTGTCGACTTGCCATGGTCGATGTGGGCGATGATGCAGAAATTCCGGATGACCGACGGGTCAGTCGAGCCGGGCTGCGGAGCAGGCACGGGTTCCTCACGGTTGGGGGCCAGGATCGGGATGGCCCTGGATGGGACTGATCCAGCATTCGGTCCGCTGGAGACCCGATTTGGGCCAATGCCCAGCCTACGGGTATCTTTGGGACTCGTTTCACCCCAGACGTTGTCCAGCAGAAGGCTCACTCGTGGCGAACATCAAGTCGCAGATCAAGCGCAATCGGACCAATGAGAAGGCCCGGCTGCGTAATAAGTCCGTCAAGAGTTCGCTCAAGACGGCCGTGCGCAAGTTCCGCGAGGCCGCCGACGCCGGCAGTGCAGACGCCCAGGCGCTCGCCCGCGAGGCGAACAAGGCCCTCGACAAGGCCGCGAGCAAGGGTGTCATCCACGCGAACCAGGCAGCGAACCGCAAATCGGCCATCGCCAAGAGGGCTGAAGCGCTCTAGTCCTCGTGTGGCCAGAGGCATCCCTGGCAGCCAGGCGGTGTTAGCCCGGTCCTGCCCCGGCGGCAGATCAGGCCTGGTACTTGAGTCTGGCTCGGTACCGGGCGCAGCTCAGGTCCGCTGGGTGACCCCGGAGAGCAACACCAATCGCTCAAGTTCCAGCAGTTTTTGCTCTGGATCCAGGCTTGACCCCTCCTCCACTCCGCCCTTGACGGCGCCGTCAGCATCCGCAAGGGCGACTGCCGTGGCCGCTAACCGGCGCTGATCGCCGCTCCAGCGCGACCATTGGCGCCGAAGATCGCCGACCTTCCACGGCGGGACCCCAGCCTCGCGCGCGGCATCCGCGTCGGAGGCGCCCGGGCCCATCCCAGCGACACGGACGATCCCCCGCAGCCCTGACGCGAGCGCAATCACCGTGGGCACGCTGATGCCGTCCGACTCCTGCAGAGCCTGGCGCAGCGAGCGCAGGGCATCAACGGGCCGTCGATCCCAGAACGAGTCCGAGATGGCGAAGCCGGTCACGCCGGCCACGCCGGCGAAGTACGACCGGACATCTGATTCCTGGATGGGCTCGTTCTCCACATCGCTCACCAATTGTGAGATTCCGGACGTGAGCATGCGCAGGTCCTGGCCAACCGCGTCGTAGAGGGCCGCAAGACCCTCGGGGGTAATGCGCCGCTTGTAGGACGCAACCTCCCGCTGAAGGAACTCCACGGTCGCCTTGCCTCGCTTGAGTGCAGCGCAGTCAACCTGGACGGCACCGGCCTTCTTGAGGGTGTCCAGCAGGTTCTTGCCCTTGACCCCACCGGGGTGGGTGCAGATCAGCCAGGCATCCGGTGGATTGGTCCGGGCAAGGTCGCGCAGAGCGGCATCAACCTCGTCATTCGCGGAGTCGATGCCCGTCACGATCAGGATGGTCGCGTCACCAAAGAGGGTTGGCGCCGCTGCGTTCTCGATGGCTCGGCCGCCGTCCTCTGAGGCCGCCTCCACGGTAACCCGCTGAGCGGATGGCTCGGTGGCCCGGATGCGAGCAACGGCTTCGGCGACGGCCCGATCAACGAGCAGCGGCTCATTGCCGTACGCGATCGTCATCCGGTTGGCGGTCATGATTGCGCAGCATGCCACGTGTGCCTTTCTCCATCTGGAGGCCCGGTTGCGTCTCCATAGTCTGGACGTCAGGAGGAGCGCGTTACGAGGCCGATCTCGGCTGGCTCAGGGTGACCTGAAGTGGAAGGGGCTTGACCGGGATTCGCTGGGCCGGGGTGTACGCCGTCGGACACAACCACTGCCAGATCCCCATCAAGATCGGTGCGACCCAGAATGGCACCCACGGACGTCCACGAATCAAGGGTCTCCTGGGCAGGATGCCCGTAGTCATTGCCCAGCCCGGCGCTCACCAAGGCGATGCGCGCATTACTCCACGCAGGGAACGCCGGGTCTTGGTAGCGGGATCCGTGATGAGGCACCTTCACTACGTCGGCTCGGATCTGCGGGGTCGAGGCCATCACCGCGACTTGCGCCTCCGGCTCGACATCACCCGGCAGCAGGATGCTCACGCCGCTGACATGCATCAGGATGACGACGCTGGCGTTGTTTGGTACCGAGCCTGACCTGATGATGCGCCGCGGCCACAGCACCTCCCATTGCACATCCCCGACCGCCCGAACATCGCCGGGACGGACGTACTCCCATCTCACGTCCGCTTCCTTGATCGCCTGGTCGACCATGTCAGCCTGCTCTATCGGGTCACGCACGGGATTGACGTAGACCATGCCGACGGCATATCGGCGCAGCAGCCCGGCAAGCCCAGCGACATGGTCGGCGTGGAAGTGGGTGAGCAGGACGGCGCTGACACTTGTGATGCCCAGGTCGTCCAGGCAATCGATCATCGGCTGAGACTGCGGCCCAACATCGATCACCACGGCAGAGCCATCACCCACCGGCACGACGAGCCCGTCACCCTGGCCGACATCGCAGGCCACCAGGACCCAGTCCGGCGGCGGCCACCCGCGGCGACCAGGCGGCGCGATCGTCACGGTGCCAATGACGAGCAGGACGCAGGCCGCGCCCACCAGCACCGTCCGCCGGGACAGGCC
Organism: Candidatus Nanopelagicales bacterium; assembly: GCA_032117355.1. Classification (GTDB taxonomy): domain Bacteria; phylum Actinomycetota; class Actinomycetes; order S36-B12; family S36-B12; genus REEB460. Next base: position 186 of record JAULZL010000093.1, on the reverse strand, counting down.
ACCCGGGTGGTGCCTCCGGATCCACCGCAGCAGGATCCACGCGACCAGAACGACCGGAACCAGCAGGACGACACCCAACCAACCGGTGGGCCAGGGGATCGTCGCGTACGGAAGTGAACTGCAGGTCCGTGCGACAAGAGCGATCCACGATGCAGGTAGGGCGGCTACGTGCCCGAGGATGGTTCC
>JAULZL010000092.1:0-9843 GCA_032117355.1 Candidatus Nanopelagicales bacterium | reverse complement strand
CCTAGGGTGCTGCCATGCCATCCCCCACCGGAGCCCAGGGCTTGAGCACCGCATCCTGGATCTCCGTCGATATCGAAGCGGCCGGGCCGTATCCCGGGCGCTACGCAATGCTCTCCCTCGGGGCATGCCGGGTGGACGAACCCGAGCAGGCCTTCTACGTGGAATGTCAGCCGGACAAGGACGAGGTGGATCCCCACGCAATGGCGGTTCACGGGCTGACCATGGCCGACCTGCAGGCCCGCGGCACGGCCTCTGCCGCGGCGATGGGCCAATTCGAAGCGTGGCTGGACGAGGCCGTCCCTTCGCGTCGTCCCATCATGGTCGGCTTCAACACCCCATTCGACTGGGCCTTTGTCAATCACTATTTCTGGGAATACCGCGGGCACAATCCCCTGGGCCATGCAGCGATCGACATCAAGGCCTTCGCCATGGGCGCACTTGGTATCCCGTGGTCAGCCACTACATTCGCCCAGCTTGCCGAGCGAACCCAGCTGGCACCATCACTGACCCATCACGCCCTGGCAGATGCCCAGCAGCAGGCAGAACTCCTGACGTGCATCCTGCGCATGTCACCCACCAGTGCGTAGACGTGACACCCGGGCCAGCGAGCGGAACGGGATCGCCCAAGCTTCAAGGCGCGCATCGGCTAGTCCCTCGCAAAGCCCGAAGTCAAGGTGATCGGCGCCCACCCCCAACACCCTGCCCTGCGCCTGCCAACCGTCCGCGCACATGACCCTGACGTCGAGGGACTCCCGCAGCCACCGTGACCAACTGGTCCCGTGGATTTTCGGAACTGGCCGGATTGGCCTGTCACTCCGCGCTTCGATCAACTCGGGGTGCAGCACGGTTGGCAGGCCGGAAGCTCGCATGACACTGATCCAGGAGACGGCGTGCTCAGTGCCGTCGCGGTCCGCGAGCACCAGAAGATCGGGTCCGATGGACAGCGCCGTCCCCGTAAGGTCCGGACCGGGCTGACAGGCAAGTCGCACCACTGCGCCATCGAGCTGCCACCGGTCCTCCCAGTGCACGCGAGCTCGCTCAGCGGTCAGGATCTCAGCCGCTTCACCCAGCACGTCGGCGTCAGAATCGGATTGCACGCTGGCAGCAGCCTCCGCTAGCAGGCCGTCTGGATCAGTAGTGAGTGTCCACTCTTGCTCTAGGTCGGCCATGGGGACCCCTCTTCGTGGCTGGTGGCCGATATGGCCCGGTCAATGTTCGGGTTGTGCAAGGGGAGGCTGGTCGGCGTTTAGCACCGAACCTGACTGCCCATCCGAGGACTATGACGATTCAGAGCAGCGACCGCGTTCCAGGCACCACGTTGTCCACAGCTACCCCGATGGGCGAGATCTCACTGGGAGAAGGTGTTTGGGAGTTATCCACAGGGAGTTCTCATCGGGACCCGATGCTTGACACCGGCAGACAGGTCGACGTAGAAATGCCATCACACGCAAACAGAAGCAAACGAACGCTAAATTCACCCACCGCGACCCCCCGACCGCGGCCGTCCTCCAAGGAGTGCGCCGTGTCCGCCGCCACATTGCTTGACCGAGTCCCACCCATCACACCCGATCCCGACCAACTAGCCCTGCCTCTCCACTGGGAGGTCGCCCCTGGAATTCCGAGTGTTCCTCCGGCCCCACGGCACCTACGCCTCGTCGGCTCGGCCCCCGAGCACCCGGCTGGCGAGCCACTCCCTAAGGCGCCCGAAGCCGTGTGGGTAGCGCGCATGGCGAGAGCCGTCGCCGAGGTCGCCGCAGGCGATCGACCGGCAACACAACTCAGTCGATGGGTGGAGCGCGGCCAGTTGGCCATGTTGGCCGCGCGCGGAGTCGCCTTCCGTCGGCATCCGGCTTCGGCTCACGGCCGCAACGCACGGGCAGCCATCCGCGCCACCCAGCATGTGCGGGCCATCAGGATCTGCCCCGTTGCTCCCGGCGTCGTGGAAACATCAGCCGTCCTCGTCGGGGACGGCCGCGGCCGGGCCATCGCGATGAGATTTGAGGTTGTCGGATCCGACTGGCTCGTGACCGCGGTGGCCCTCGGTTGAGGAGAGCCATCCTGATTGCCCACGGCCGAGTCTCAGCGATCACTAGCCTCTAGAGTCACTGCACGGGTGGATGACAACGCAAGGAGCGCGAGATGGCCAAGCACAACAAGTCCAAGGGTTCAGGCAAGGAAGCCAAGGCAGAAGAATCGGTATCCCTGACCTCGTCTCCCCCCTCCGTGGGAATGGGCTTCACAGCAGGCACGGTGGTTACCGATCCGGTCGTGACCGACCGGATCCCGCTTGTAGCCACCGTCACCGCCTCGCCAACCGCCACTACGGCACCCATTGCGTCGGTGGCACCGATCATTCCCACGGCTGCTCCGGTGGGCTCGTTGGCAGGAAACGGTCCCACGATCTCCCCAGAGACCGAGCGACGACTGCTCGACCTTTCCGTTGAGAAGGAGACCATGGCCGTCCGGCTCGAGGAGGCCGTGCGAGTGCGGTCCGAACTTGAGGCACGAATCGCGGAACTCACCCAGGTTCGCGCAGGCGCCGATCATCAACTGTCTGATCTCGCATCGCAGGTCGAGGCCCTCCGCAAGGAGAATGCAGAGCTGGAGGACGAGATCCTCCGTTTGCCGGCCGAACTTGAAACCGTAACCAAGTCGAGCATTTTTCGGATCATCAAGTCCGCGCCCGTCCTGGCAATTCGACGACCGCTGAGCACCCTGCTCATCGTGGGGGCCATGGGCTCCCTCGCGAACTTGTGGACCTTCTCCCCCGTGGCGAGCACCGTCTACCTGTCCGTCGGCTCGCTCGTGCTGCTCGTCAGTGCGGTCCAATTCATTGCGCGCAACGACGGGTCGTAGTGCAGAAGTGTCGCGGTTGGTGGGCTGCTCGACACCAGCCTGCGGCTAGCGGCCTTTCTTGCGGTTAGCTCGTTCCGCGCGACGACGCTCTGCTCGGCTGGCATTCGGATCAACCTCGACGAGTCCGCCGCTGCTGTCCTCCATCGTGCCGTGCAAAACCCCGCCGGTCTCATTGGGAGCGGAGTACTCGAGCTGCTGTGGACGTGATGGGGCGAGGCCCTTGGCAACGATCTCCTCAGCTGCCTCTTCGCCCTCTTCTGACTCAGCGGCTTGCACCTCGACATTGAAGAGGTAGCCGACGGTCTCTTCCTTGATCCCGTCCATCATCGCGTTGAACAGGTCAAAACCCTCCCGCTGGTACTCGATCAAGGGGTCGCGCTGTGCCATCGCGCGCAGACCGATTCCATCGCGCAGGTAGTCCATCTCGTACAGGTGCTCGCGCCACTTGCGATCGAGGACGGACAGGATGACTCGCCGCTCCAACTCGCGCGTGACCTCCTCGCCGAGGCTTTCCTCGCGCACGTCATAGGCGTGGTGGGCATCCTCCTTGAGTTCCGCGACGAGGTAGTCGGCGCTCAGGCCGTCGCGGCCACCGCCGGAAGCCTCCTCGAGCTCCTCAATCGACACCCCGACTGGGTACAGCTGACGCAAAGCCGTCCAAAGCTGATCGAGATCCCAGTCCTCGGGGTATCCATCGCCGGTGGCACCGCGCACGTAGCCCTCGATGGTCTCGCTGAGGAAGTCGCGCACCTGCTCCTCGATGTCCTCGCCTTCCAGGACTCGACGCCGCTCGTCGTAGATGACCAGACGCTGGCGGTTCAGCACGTCGTCGTACTTCAGGACGTCCTTGCGGATCTCGAAGTTCTGCGCCTCCACCTGTGACTGCGCCGATCGGATGGCATTCGTCACCATCTTGGCCTCGATGGGCACATCGTCGGGGACGTTGAATCGGCGAAGGAATGCATCAACCATATCGGCCTTGAAGAGCCGCATCAGGTCGTCCTCGAGTGACAGGTAGAACTGGCTCTCACCCGGGTCACCCTGCCGACCCGACCGGCCGCGCAACTGGTTGTCGATTCGCCGTGACTCGTGACGCTCGGTACCCAGGACGTACAGGCCGCCGAGGGCAACGACCTCCTCATGCTCGGAAGCCACCGCCTCCTTCGCCTGCTCCAGGGCACCGGGCCAGGCCGCCTCGTAGGCCTCGGCATCCTCACTGGGAGACAGTCCTCGCCGCGTGAGCTCTGCGGCAGCCATGAACTCCGGATTACCGCCGAGCATGATGTCGGTCCCTCGGCCCGCCATGTTGGTGGCCACAGTGACCGCACTGCGTCGACCGGCCTCGGCGACGATCGACGCCTCACGGTCATGATGCTTGGCGTTCAACACCTCATGAGTGACGCCATGTTGTTTGAGCCACTTACTCAAGAGCTCAGACTTCTCTACGGAGGTCGTGCCAACGAGGATGGGCTGGCCAAGTTCATGCCGTTCGACGATGTCCTCGACGACGGCCTCGAGCTTCGCATGCTCTGTTCGGTAGACGACATCCGCGTTGTCTCGACGGACCATCGGCCGATTCGTCGGAATCGGAACGACACCAAGGTTGTAAATCTGCGAGAACTCATTCGCCTCAGTCATGGCCGTACCGGTCATGCCCGACAGTCGCGCGTACAGCCGGAAGAAGTTCTGGAGGGTCACGGTCGCCAGGGTCTGGTTCTCAGCCTTGACCTCGACGCCCTCCTTAGCCTCAATTGCCTGGTGCAGACCCTCGTTGTAGCGACGTCCCGCCAGCATGCGACCGGTGTGCTCGTCGACGATGAGCACCTCACCGTTCAACAGGACGTAGTCGCGGTCCTTCTTGAATAGTTCCTTCGCCCGAATCGCGTTGTTGAGGAAGCCGACCAAGGGGGTATTGACCGTGTCGTAAAGGTTGTCGATACCGATCTGGTCCTCGACCTTGTCGATTGCCTCCTCAAGGACCCCGATGGTGCGCTTCTTCTCATCAACCTCGTAGTCCTCGTCTCGCTTCAGGAGGGTCACGATGCGAGCGAATTCCGCGTACCACGTCGTTGCCTGGTCGGCCGGGCCGCTGATGATGAGCGGCGTGCGAGCCTCGTCGATCAGAATCGAGTCAACCTCGTCGACAACAGCGAAGTTGTGCCCGCGCTGCACGAGCTCCTCGCGGGACCAGGCCATGTTGTCGCGGAGGTAGTCGAAGCCGAACTCATTGTTCGTCCCGTAGGTGATGTCCGCGGAGTAGGCCACCCGACGCTCAGCAGGAGTCATCCCGGTGAGGATCACGCCGACCTCGAGACCGAGGAATCGGTGGATGCGCCCCATCCACTCCGAGTCACGCTCGGCGAGGTAGTCATTGACCGTGACGACGTGGACACCCTTGCCGGACAGCGCGTTGAGGTAGCTGGGCAGGGTAGCCACCAGGGTCTTGCCCTCGCCTGTGCGCATCTCGGCGATGTTGCCCATGTGCAGGGCCGCGCCACCCATGATCTGGACGTCATAGTGACGCTGGCCAAGGGTGCGTCGAGCCGCCTCGCGGACCGTTGCGAAGGCCTCCGGGAGGAGGTCGTCCAAGCTCTCACCGCCCTGGTAGCGCAGCTTGTACTCGTCCGTCAGGGCCCGTAGCTCGGCGTCCGTGAGTTGGACGTACTCCTCCTCAAGAGCGTTGACCGCCGTCTTGATGGCCTCGAGCTTGCGCAGGATCTTGCCTTCGCCTACACGGAGGATCTTGTCGAGCACGCCCACTGTCTTGGGACCTTTCCATCGGGGTCACGGCCTGCGTTGCCAAGCATGAGCCTGGGCCACATGACTCGGCTTCCCATCGTAGAGGGGTCGCCCCCAATCGTCCGCCTTGGCTGCGAGACTGCGGTCATGGCCGCCGTCCACAAGCGCCCGCCCGTCCTGAGTGACGGCATTGTGCTGCTGCGCCCGCCCCAGCCACAAGATGCTGCGGACGTCGCCCGAGGTTGCCAGGATCGCGAAATCGCACGTTGGACAACTGTCCCATCGCCGTACTCGCTCGACCACGCCACGGACTGGCTGACACAGCACGAGACGGACACGCCCGACGGGGTAGATCGATGGTGGGCGAAGCCCGTGTGGGCGATCACGATGGGTGATGACCGCTGGCTTGGAACGGTGGATCTACGGCCGGACGGTGAGGGAGCAGCATCGGTTGGCTATCTGGTCGCCCCCTGGGCGAGAGGAAAGGGAGTCGCAACGAGGGCACTTCGGCTTGGCTGCCGATGGGGCTTCACCGCACTGGGCCTGCAGGTCATCCAGTGGCGCGCGGGAGTCGGAAACGACGCATCGCGCACGGTTGCAACGCGGGTGGGCTTTCATGTGGCCGCTGAGCCACAGCGCCAAGCCATTGCCGTGCGAGGTGCCCGAATGGACTGCTGGTTTGGCGATCTGCTGCCCGATGAGGTGACCGAGGCGGGAACGGGACGGCGCCGACAGCGATCCGGGCCGAAGCTAACGGCTCGGGAACTGGAGGTCCTCGACCAGATGGCCGCCGGCCACTCCAATCGGGTGATCGCGACCACCTTGGGCATCAGCGAGAACACGGTTAAGAACCACGTCCGGCGGATTCTGGAGAAGTTGCAGGCTGGATCGCGAATGGAGGCCGTTGTCCTCAGCTTTCGACAGGGGCTCACCCGGCTGCCCTGACCTGAACGAACCGCAGGTATCGAGTGATCGGGTGACAGCTGTCAGTTCGCCTCGTCTAGCGCCCTGACCGGCGTCGTTCGCACCTTCACCGGCGTCGTTCGCACCGTGCCCGCCACCGCGGCCGCCCCCGCAACCACGTATCCGGCGGCCGTCAGCGCCCGCACAGCCTCCGCGATCGTTGATCCGGTCGTGATGACGTCGTCCACGACCACGATCCGACAACCTGCTCCGCGAGCTGCTGCGCTGCAACACCTGATTCCTGAGGTGGCCTTGAAGGCACCATGAACCTTCCCCCGGGAGTGAGCTGAGCTGCCGGCACTTCGACCGTCCTCCCGAACACGCTGCAGCAGGCGCAGAACATCAGCCGACCATCCAGCACCGGCGAACTCCTGAACCGCACGCTCGGCAATCCGGCCGACCGTGTCGATACCCCGACTCGCTCGGGTAGAGCGATGCGGTGGCACCGGTACCAGGTGCAGGTGGTCACCGCCGCTCACAGCGGATGAGCGGTTAATGTCCTGCCTCTCTGCCAGGGAGGCACTCACCGCCGCTGCGAGCAACCAGCCAAGGGGTCGATCCAGGGCGTGCCAGCCCCGTTCCTTGTAGGCAAGAAGGGCCAGCCGCACATCCCCTTCGTAGCGGGCGGCCACCCGAGGGCGCGGGCGGGTCTGCTTGTGCCGAGTCCCACCCGCATGCAGATGCACGTCCAGCATCGACTGCAGGCAACCCGGACAGAGCATCGGGCCAGGGATGCGACAGACCAGGCACCTTCTCGACAGGACGATGTCGAGTACCGGCGATAGAGCCGCCGTAGCTCGCCTCCTCACGTCGAACACATACCCGCTGCCGTGTCGGGGGGCACGTTCGCTGCCCTGGACGCGGTGGAAACTCATGGTCGGGAGCATGGCTGTGTCGGCGGTCCCGCTCCCTGCGTCGCCGTTGACCTGTGAATGCGGCCTGTCCGTGACGGTGCCCTGTGGAATCGGCCCCTCCACATGGTTCACCCGTGCATGCCGTAGAGCATCGCTACCGAGGTCGACTCAGGGCGTCACAAGAGTGGCCCCTTGGTACCGAGATCGACCGGTGGCGTCACACCCGACCCGCCCTCATGACGGCGCTGGTCGAACTCGCCACAGGTGCGACGGGGCTGGTCGAACTCGCCGCCAGCACCATGGTGGACGCTCCTGAGGTGCGTGGCGGAGCGAGGCCACACGGGAACGGCGCTGGGTCAGCCCGGGTAGGCAGGCGCTGTCCCGAGGCCCTCGGCTCGCCAGGCACCACCACTGATCCGGTAGATCACCCCGTCGCTGGCAGCCACCAGAGTCGGCAGGCCTGGGGCAGCGGCCACAGAGAAGGGCTCGACCGGCCCACCCAATCCAGTGACCGATCCGCGCGCGATATCCACCTCGAAGACCTGCATGGACCCGGCACCATCGCTCCCTACGACGGCGAGGGCATCGGCGTCCGCCCACGAAACATCCAGGACTTCCGTTAATCGGGACTCCACGCTGATCGGGCTGGTGACCTGCGGATCACTGCTGAGCGTCGATCGGACGATCACTCCGACGAGCAGGCTTCGCCTTGGCCCGACTTGAATAACGAGGGCCACCCTGGTCCCGTCTCGCGAGGGCACGGCCTGAAGCAGGGTCGCATCCTTGGGCAGGCCCCGCACGGGAATGGGCACCACTCGCCCATCCGGGTTGACCGTGATCAGCCCCAACTCCTGATCCAGCACCCACACTGCATTCGTCCGGTCAAATGCTGGAGCGGTCGACTGGCGCCCCACCAGGAGGACATCCAGGGTGCCGTCCTGACGCGTCTCACCGCCCCAGAGGGTGCCCTCGGCATCAACTCCGGCAAGGCGCTGGCCAGACCGCGAGATCGCAATGTCGATGAGGCGGGTCTCGCCCGATCCGCCGGCACCAGCCACCGGCGTGACACGCTCGCCGTCAACCTTCACGACGAGACCGTCTCGCTCGAAGAATGCGTCCGATCCAGGCAGGAGCCCCGAGGGGTCCACCTCGGGCCAGGCGTCACGCGGCTGCGGTGAACCCACCCCCGGGACCAAGAGCGGGACCCCGCCCACGGAGATCTCGACGGCGGTGACGCCCGGGACTTGCCGCAAGGTCCAGACGAGTTGCTGGGACATCGCCCGTCGGGAGCTGTCGTCCGCGAGCCGCGCGATCGGAGTCAGGTCGACCACGGCCACGCCGCCTTGGACGGGTACCGCCTCGAAACTCAAGGCCACGCCGTCCGGGAACCCCGTTCGAACCGCCGGTCCAAGCCACTCGCTCGGACCGTCAATCAGGTCCCTGACCAAAGTCGTTGCCTGCCCCGGGCCGATGACAGGAACCATCCGCGCGTCGGGCACCAGGGTGTTGAAACCGGGGTCGAAGAAGTAGACGGAGAGCGAGCGGAAGGCGCGGTCGACGTCCGAGAGGGACAGGACCAGCCCAGCAGGCGCCTTGTCGATCCGCCACTCGCCGCTATCGCGTACGAGTGAGAAGTCGACGTTGAGCACGGATCCTGAGTCGGCCACCTCGTAGCGGCCGTTCTCTGAGATCGTTCCGGCCAGGGCAGCGGTCAGGCTGACCAGCCCCGCAGACGCACCCAGGGTGCCCACGCCTTCGTAGACCGAGACCCCAGCGGCGGTATCCCAGTCGCGACTGGCCTCGGCGGTCAGGTACTGCCGAGCCACGGCGTGATCCCCGTCGAAGGATGCCGAGGCATCAAGGAATCCCTGGACAACCTGAGCTGGCGTCATATCCGGACGCGGCTCGCGAGCAATAACCCGGATGAATTGGTCCCCGCTCTTTGCTGCCACCTGGTCGCCCTGATCGATCGGGCCGCTGGTCGGGACCTGCGCTATCAGGGAGGACGGCAGGGTGCCGCAGCCGCTGACCAGGGCCAGCACCAGGCCGGCACCGACCAACCGCGCACGCGCAAGGCGGTGATTCATCGGGCCTCCGACGACTCAGGAGCGGTTGCGGACTCCCCTGCAGACGAATTCCCAGAAGGCGGCAGCGACCCAGCGACCGGGGCGGACGTGACCGAGGCGGACGCCGGACCTGTTCCAGCTGCAACCTCAACGGCCCGTGACGAGGATTCGCCGTCGATGGGCCCTCCGTCCCAGCCGGTCGTCCCGCCATCCGGGCTCACCGCGACCCCATCGACGGTCTCCGCACCCCAGACGAAGCCCGAGAAGTCGACCGATTCCCGGGCGTTGCGCGGCAGGATCATCCGGAAGCATGCGCCCAATCCCGGTTCCCCCGAGGCTTCGAGGGAACCCTGGTGCAGTCGGAC
>JAULZL010000091.1:0-6197 GCA_032117355.1 Candidatus Nanopelagicales bacterium | reverse complement strand
TACTGCTTCGTCCTTCCACGTCCGGACGGACTCCTGCTTGCCGGGATTACCGACGTCGAGCAACCTGGTCCGATCGCCGATGTCCCCCCGGCCCCGATCGACGACATCGAATGGATCCTCCGCCAGCTGTCGAGCGCGCTCGCGGTGCCGCTGGACTCAGCCGACGTCGTCGGATCCTTCGCCGGCCTTCGCCCCCTGGTGGCCGATCCGCAGAACACCATCGGCTCGACCGCGGACGTGTCCCGACGACATCTGATTCAGCGGGCGCCCTCCGGGGTCATCACCGTTACGGGCGGCAAGCTCACTACGTACCGACGGATGGCCGAGGAAGCCGTCGACCTGGTCACTCATCGGCCCTGCGTGACCCGCGAGGTCGTCCTGGTCGGGGGTGGCCCACAGCACGGTCAATCCCATCTCCCCGCCCGACTCGTCCGACGATTCGGCAATGAGGCTGACCGGGTCGCGGCACTGTCCGACGAGCATCGATGGCTTCTCGAGCCCCTCGCACCCGGACTGGCGGTTCGCGGTGTCGAGCTTGTTTTCGCCATCCAAAGCGAGGGGGCGCGCGACCTGGAGGACCTCCTCGAGCGACGGACCCGGCTTTCGCTCGTGCCGGCTGACTACGCTGCCGGATACGACCGAGCAAGGGAGATTGTTGAGCAATTCGGACCCGGCTGAACTCCCGTCCGGAATGTCCCCCGCGCGAGCCCGGTCCATCCGCGCCAATGCGCTGGGGATCGGCGTCGCCACCGGGGCCTACGGAATCTCCTTCGGTGCCATCTCGGTTGCCAGCGGGATGTCCGCCTGGCAGACCCAGACCCTGTCCCTGGTGATGTTCACCGGAGCCTCCCAGTTCGCCCTGGTCGGGGTCCTTGGCGCCGGAGGGGGTGCTGTGGCCGCGGTCGTAACAGCCTGGTTGCTGGGTGCACGCAACGGCCTCTACGCCCTCCACATGGCTCCAATCCTGCGGGCACGTGGCTGGCGACGGCTCGTCGCAGCCCAGTGGACCATTGATGAATCGACAGGCATGGGCATCTCCCATGAGGACGAACCGACTGCCAGCAGGTATGCATTCTTCGCCACCGGGCTGTCGGTGTACGTCCTGTGGAACCTCGGCACCCTGCTCGGTGCCCTCGGGGCCTCCAGCCTCGATGACCCTGCTCGCTTCGGCCTCGACGCCGCCATCCCCGCCGGCTTCATCGCCCTGCTGTGGCCCCGGCTTCGAGATCGCAGCTCGTGGGCGGTTGCGGCCGCCGCCGCGGTCGTGGCACTGGCCCTCACCCCGGTAACCCGGCCCGGTGTCCCGGTGCTCGCCTCCGCTCTCGTTGCCTTCGGCGCTGGCTGGCTGTTGAAGGGACGCCGCTGATGTGGCCCGCTGTACTGATCGGCTCCCTGGGCGCCTACCTGCTCAAACTCGCTGGGTTCCTCGTCCCACCCCGGGTGCTGGATCGCCCTGCCGTGCGGGTCACAGCCGGATTCCTCCCGGTTGCCCTCCTGGCCGCGTTGGTCGTCGTCCAGACCTTCGCCGACCGACAGGCCCTGGCTATCGACGCCCGCCTGGCCGGACTTGCTGCCGCGGTGATTGCCCTGCTGCTGCGGGCACCCTTCCTCGTGGTGGTCCTGATAGCGGCCATCACCGCGGCGCTCGTGCGCGCCATGGGCGTAGCGTCGTGACGGTCGCATGAACCGAGAGAATCAACGGCCGCTGCTCGCCTTTCTATGGCCACAGGCTGATCGCAATGCCGAGGTCGACGACAACTACCGCCAGGTTCGACTGATCCGGGTGCCGAATCGGAGCTGGGTTCGACTTGCCTTCCTGCTTGTCGCCTCGGTCGGACTCGTCACCCTCGCCGGCAGCGCGCTCCTGGCCGGCCTAGGAGCCGGACTGGTGATTGCCTTCCTGAACTCAGCGGCCATCGCGTCCGCCACCCTGGCCCTACTCCGAGGTTGGACGGTCGGGACCTACGTCAACGACGCTGGCTTCGTCATCCGCCGGTTCTGGTCCACCCGATCAGGGCCCTGGAGCGCCGTCAGCGACCTCGTCTTCGAACGTGATCGATTGCTGCTGGTGCTCGCCGGGGAGCGGATTCCCACCACGGTGAGTCGATGGTCCGCCGACATCCTCGGCAATGAGGGCCGTTACCACCAGGCGGCCGATGTCATTGATCGCTGGCTTCGCCAGCGATAGCTCTCGGCGACGTGCTCACGCCTTTCGAGTAATGGGCTCACTCGTCCCAGGTGTGGGCGGCCTCGAAGAGCGACACCGCCTGAATCATCGTCCGGCGCGCACGCGTCCGGTCACCCGCGTCGCGGTAGGCCAGAGACAGTCGGTACCAGGTTCGCCAGTCCCCCGGGTGACGCTCAACATCGCGCATGAGGAAGGTGAATCGAACGTCCGCCTCGTCTCTGATCGGCTTGCCGGCCGGGCGCAAGGGCAGTTCACCGGCCCGCCGCAGACTTTCGTCCTGCAGAACCCGGGCGAGGTCCGAAACCTTGATGCCGAACCGAACCTCGCGAAACGCCAACCAGATTCCGGTAATCGGTACCGACACGACTGCTACTGCGGCCGCAACCCATGGCGTCTCCCCCGATGTGATCCACGGCCACAGCCCCCAGGTCACTGTGGCTCCATAGGCCACGGCAACGAGCAACAACCCCGCGGCGATGGCACGAACTGGGATCATCGCCATCCCCCTCAGCGGGGCAGGTTCAAGAATGACTCCAGGCCGACTGTCAACCCGGGATGTTGCGCAATCGAGCGGACGGCGAGAAGGACCCCGGGCATGAAGGAGGTGCGGTCAAGGGAGTCATGTCGGATGGTGAGTGTCTCGCCTTGGCCGCCGAAGATGACCTCTTGATGGGCTACCAGCCCTCGGGCCCGCACCGAATGCACCCGAATTCCTCCGACGTCGGCGCCGCGCGCTCCCGCGATCTCTTGGGAGGTTGCATCGGGAGACGGTGGCAGACCCGCCCGTGCCCGGGAGATCACCTCCGCAGTGCGGCGAGCCGTGCCGGAGGGGGCATCGACCTTGTCAGGGTGGTGCAACTCGACGATCTCAACCGACTCGAAGTAGGTCGCCGCCCGCTCAGCCAGGTGCATCATCAGAATCGCGCCGATGCTGAAGTTGGGCGCGAGCAGGACCCCGGTCTGCGGGGATTGGGCGCACCATTCGCGGACAGTCGCCAAACGCGCATCGTCGAATCCGGTGGTGCCGACGACGCAGTGGATTCCGGCAACGATGGCGAACTCCAAGGTCCCCATGACCGCATCCGGAGTGGTGAAGTCAACGATGACGTCACACCGATTGACGCGATGGAGGTCATCACCGAGGTCAAGACTCGCGGCGAGCTCGCAGTCAGACGCGGACTCGACAGCCTCTACAACTGCGCTGCCCATGCGCCCCCGCGCTCCAACGATCCCGACCGCGATCATGGCTCCACCCACAACCCTTCCCCTATGAAACAGCCGAGGTGCTGACCCTGTGCGGGCCATCGAAACCGGCGAAATGATCACGGCTGTCGAAGGGCCCGATCACGGCCAGCGCCGGATCCGCGACGAGCAGGTCGCGGGCCAGGTCGTGGATCTCACCGGTGGACACGGCGTCCACCCGGGCAAGGGTCTGATCGATGCTCAGGAGCGGCTCCCCGTGGAGTTCTGCGCGGGCAATCCTCGTCATCCGGGATCCGGTGTCCTCCTGGCCGAGGACGGTCGCCCCGCGCACCTGGCCCTTGCCCCGCGCGATTTCTTCCTCGTCCAGCCCGCGCTCCACCAGGTCGGCAACCTGGTCCCGGCAGACCTCGAGCACGGTGTGCACCTTGCTCGGCAGACATCCGACGTAGAAGCCGAGCAGGCCATGCTCGGCAAAGCCCTGGGCAAATGCGTAGACCGAGTAGGCGAGCCCACGCTTCTCCCGCACCTCTTGGAACAGCCGACTGCTCATACCGCCGCCGAAGGCTGTGGTGAGGACAGCCATGGCATACCTACGGTCATCACCACGGGCGATACCGGGGACCCCGAAGACCAGGTTCGCCTGCTCCGTCGGTCGTGCCGTGACCTTGATGCCCGACCCGAGTGCCCGACGCTTGCCATGCTTGCGCACCGCGGCCACGTCCACGCCCGGATCGAGGTACGGAGCGAATGCCTTGCGCACCTGTGCAACCACGGTGGCGTGATCAAGATTGCCGGCGGCGGCAATGACCATGGACTCGGGCCGATACCGCGAGCGATAGAACCGGTTGATGGGACCGCGGCCGATGGACTCGATGGTTTCCTGAGTTCCCAGGATTGGTCTGCCAAGCGGGGAGTCGCCAAAGATCACGGAAGCGAACTCGTCGTGGACTGCATCGCCCGGGTCGTCGTCCGTCATGGCGATTTCCTCGAGGATCACCCCGCGCTCGGCCTCGACGTCTTGGGGCCGGATAAGTGCATCGGTGACAACATCGCAGACGACGTCAATCGCGAGGGCGGAGTCCACGTCTAGGACTCGCGCGTGGTAGCAGGTGTACTCCTTCGTCGTGAAGGCATTGAGGTCACCGCCAACGGCTTCGATCGACGCCGAGATTTCCAGGGCCGACCTCTTCGTCGTCCCCTTGAAGAGCAGGTGCTCGAGGTAGTGCGCTGATCCCATCTGAGCCGGCGTCTCGTCGCGGGAACCAACCGCGACCCAGACTCCGAACGAGAAGGACCGGACCCCCGGAACCTGCTGGGTGATGACCCGCAGGCCGCCCGGGAGGACGGTACGGCGGACGATTCCGCCGTCCGCCTCCCGGAGCAGGGTCGTGGTCTGTGCCTTAGGCATCGGCAGGCTGGTCACTCGACTCGATCACGGGGATCAGGGAGAGCTTCCCGCGGGGGTCGATCTCCTTGATCTCAACCTGAACCTTGTCGCCGACATTGAGAACGTCCTCGACGGTTTCAATCCGCTTCTTGCCACCCGCGAGCTTCTTGACCTCGGAGATGTGCAGCAGGCCATCCTTGCCGGGCATCAGCGAGACGAAGGCCCCGAAGGTGGTCGTCTTCACGACCGTGCCGAGGTAGCGCTCCCCCACCTCGGGCATCGTCGGGTTGGCGATCTGATTGATCGCCGCACGGGCTGCCTCGGCCGACGGGCCATTTGTTGCGCCGATGTAGATCGTGCCGTCATCCTCGATCGAGATGTCAGCGCCGGTCTCCTCCTGGATCTGGTTGATGATCTTGCCCTTCGGCCCGATCACCTCACCGATCTTGTCCACCGGGATCTTCACGCTGATGACGCGCGGGGCGGTAGCCGCCATCTCATCGGGCGAATCAATGGCCTCGGCCATGACCTCAAGGATCGTCAGTCGGGCATCGCGCGCTTGGGTGAGCGCTGCTGCCAGAACCGAGGCCGGGATACCGTCCAACTTGGTGTCGAGCTGGAGTGCGGTGACGAACTCCTTCGTCCCGGCGACCTTGAAGTCCATGTCACCGAAGGCGTCCTCTGCACCGAGAATGTCGGTAAGGGCGACGTACTCGGTCTTGCCGTCCACCTCACCGGAGATCAACCCCATCGCGATGCCCGCAACCGGTGCCCGAAGCGGGACGCCGGCATTGAGCAGGGACATCGTCGAAGCGCAGACCGAGCCCATCGAGGTCGAGCCGTTGGAGCCGAGTGCCTCGGATACCTGCCTGATCGCATAGGGGAACTCCTCGCGGCTGGGCAGTACCGGGATCAACGCCCGCTCCGCCAGTGCACCGTGACCGATCTCGCGACGCTTGGGGGACCCAACGCGCCCGGTTTCGCCCGTGGAGTACGGCGGGAAGTTGTAATTGTGCATGTAGCGCTTGCGGGTCTCCGGGTTCAGGGTGTCGAGCTGCTGCTCCATCCGAAGCATGTTCAGCGTCGTCACGCCCAGGATCTGGGTCTCACCGCGCTCGAAGAGCGCCGACCCATGCACGCGGGGAAGGACCTGCACCTCGGCAGAGAGGGTGCGGATGTCCGTGAGTCCACGGCCATCGATGCGCACCTTGTCGCGCAGGACTCGCTCGCGCACCATGTTCTTGGTGACGGATCGCAGTGCAGCCCCGAGTTCCTTCTCCCGGCCCGCGAACTGCGCACCGAGCTGGGCCACGACATCAGCCTTGATCTCGTCCAGCCGGGACTCGCGCTCCGCCTTACTGACGATGGTCAGGGCAGTGCGCACGGAATCAGCCGCTGCACCCTCGACTGCCGCATAGG
>JAULZL010000090.1:0-2306 GCA_032117355.1 Candidatus Nanopelagicales bacterium | reverse complement strand
GCTTGCGCAGACTTGTTCCTCGACACCTGGCCCTGCAACGGCCACACGACAGCCAGTGACATGCTCTGGTGCGGTGTGCCCGTCGTGACGTACTCCGGCAGAACCTTCGCGTCCCGAGTCGCGGGCAGCCTGCTCCATGCGGTGGGTCTGCCCGAACTCGTCTGCGCCGACGTCTCGACCTACGAGCGCCTCGTGGTCGACCTGGCCGCCGATCCGGCGCGACTGGCCCTCTTGCGCCACCGGACACGAGAGGCCAGGCTGCACGCGGAACTGTTCAGCGGTGCCGCGGCGGCGCGGCACCTGGAGGCGCTGTTCGAGCGCATGTGGGCCAGGGCGGTGCAGGGGCTGCCGCCCGAGCATCTTCCTTCCTTGTCGCACGCGCTGCCCGAGCCGTCTGCGTGACCGTTGCTTCCGATTCCGGAGCCGATCGCCCCGCTTGCCTTCCTTGCCTTCAAGTGCCGGCCTTTACCCCCTCTGTTCCGGCTCAGCCTCGATTGACGCATCGGAACAATGCGGTGTCATGGCCCACGGTGGGGCCCCGAGGGGAACTCTGATGATCAACACGCCTGCGCTGCCCGATGTGCACATCGCCGTCATGCAGCCAGCGGGTTACGTGCATTCTCTGGCCTTCCTGGATCCGGCGCGTTATGTGCGCTGGCAGCTCAGGCGATTCGGGGTGGACGTGACGATCGCGAAGAACCGCCTGCGCGAGGACGCCGTGAACCTCGTGTTCGGCGCCCACCTCGGGTTCTCGCCGGAATGCCGCGAGCGTCACGCCTGCGTGTTCGTCAACCTGGAACAGTTGACACAGGGCGGCGCAAAGGTTGCGGACGAGTACCTGCGGCTCTTGAAGTCGTCCGGAGTGATCGATTACGACATGGCCAACGTCGGGGTCTACGGCGCCGATGCGGCCGATGTGCCTGTCATCCCATTCCGGCACGCTCCCTACCTCGAGCCCCAGGAGGGGCAGTTCATGCCCTTGGACCAGAGGCCGATCGATCTGCTGTTCTTCGGCAGCATGAACGAGCGCCGTCATCGGTTCATCGAGCGCGTCAATGCCTGTGGCGTGAACGTGACCGTCCTCGACAAGGTGCTCTACGCCGATGAGCGAGACGCCTACATCCGTCAGGCCAAGGCGGTGCTGAACGTGCACTTCTACGAGAGTGCGACCTTCGAGCAGGTACGTGCCTTCCATTGCCTTTCACTGGGCACTCCAGTGGTGTCCGAGCGCTGCCCTCATACCCGTGTCGACGACGTGTTCGACGAGGTCGTCACCTGGGTCGCTGACGAGGCTCTCGAGGGTTTCTTCACCCAGACTTTCGGCTCGGCGCAGCAGCTTGCCCGGGCACGGTGGCAACTGGCCCGCTGGAAGCTGCACGATCCGGTGGATGCCTACGCCGACCTGATGCTCTTTGCGGCCGGCTACGCACAAGGCCATGCGAAGCACAAGCCGATCGGCCCCTGGAGGCCGACCCGCATCAACCTCGGTTCCGGAAAGACCTACAGGCCGGGGTGGCTCAATCTGGACGTCGTCGACGGCGTCGAGCCTGATCTCTTGCTGGACCTTGGCAAGCCACAGGACTTTCCGGTGCGCGCCACGACGAGATTCGGCACCCCGATGGTGCTCGATGCCAGCAGTGTGGACAGGGTGTGCGCTGACAACGTGCTGGAGCATGTGAGCGATCTTCCTTGCCTCATGGGCAACGTATTGAAGCTTCTGAGAACAGGCGCAGAGATCGAGATCGAGGTGCCCTATGAGAAGGCGCTGACTGCCTGGCAGGACCCGACGCACGTCCGCGCCATGAACGAGAACTCATGGGTTTACTACACGGAATGGTTCTGGTACCTGGGTTGGTTCGAGCACCGGTTCGAAGTCAGGCAGTCCAGCTGGCTGGACGGCGCTCTCAGGCCCTGCACGAGAAATGACGCTGCGTTCATGCGGGTCGTGCTCGCGAAGGTCGAGACGACCGACGCGGAGCGGACGGTCGCGCGCATGATGCGGGCCGACTTCGGTCTGCCCGATGACGCTCCGCGGGAGATCGGGCGAGCTCTCGAGACCCACGAGGTTTCCGCTCCCGGCAGCGGCGCTCGGCTGGAAGAGCACTTTCGCTGAGAAGTGCTTTCTTCGTGCCGCTGGGCCGCTGGGGTCGGCGGTTGATGTTCCGAACGGCGTCGCGGGTTCGGAGCAGTCCTGATTCCTTGTCAGGCGAATTCCTACAGGCTCGATGTCCGTGCGCCGACTCAAGGCGTGGAGTGGGGCCGATAACGGCATCTTCTTTGAGTTTTCACAATCCTTCACACGCTGC
>JAULZL010000089.1:0-2267 GCA_032117355.1 Candidatus Nanopelagicales bacterium | reverse complement strand
TCGCGGAGGCGCTGGCCGGCGGTGGGGTCGCCTCGGTCGAGGGAGAGGAACTGGGATCCCTCCCGGGCCTCGATGACATCGCGATGGCCGTCCACGTTGCCGACGCCGTGGACGAGCACGCCGACGACGTAGTGCTGTGGGATTCTGGCGGAATTGATCGCCTCCTGGGCGTGCTGCATTCCATCGGTGCGGCCCGTCTCGTGGCTCGCCGCCTCATCACCCCCCTGGCAGCGATTCGCGGCCGAGTGGACGCACAGCCGGACCAGCCAACGGCCATGGAAGCCCTGGCCGACCGATTCCGGTCGGTCGAGGCACGGCTGCATGCTCAGGCTGTTGTCCAGCTGGTCACGACGCCCACTGCATCGCTGGCCTCGTCGGTGGGTTCGGCTCGGTCGGCCGTCGCCCTCGCCGGATGCCTGGTTGACCGCGTGATCGTCAACCAGGTGCCGCAGCCTGAAGACGGGTGGCCGGAGCCATGGGCCGCTGAGCGACGTGCATGGGCTGAAGCGGTGGGCTACCCAACCGTGCAGGTGCCCCTCATGAATCAACCCGCAGCGGAGGTCATCGACGCGATGAGCCGAGTTCTACCCGTGGCAATTCCACTGCGGTCATCCCCGCAGGTGGAGTGTGTCCAGACCGCGTCGTCCGGCCTTGGCGTTGAGAGCACCTCACCGGACGTCGAACTGAGGATTCACCTGCCAGGAATTGACGCGCGGGACCTGCGGGTCGGTCGTCGGGATGACCTGCTCCTCCTGACGGCGATGGGTCGGAGCCGGACGATCCCGCTGCCTGCCATCGCGGTGCGCTGTTCGATGTCCTCGGCCCGGATGGAGGGCGCCCACCTGCAGGTCAGGTTCACGCCCGATCCGCGACTTTGGCCGGGAGGCGGATCATGACGAGGGACGAGTCCGACACTGACCCGTTGCCTTGGTGGTACTCCGGTGGTGGGCAGTCACCCGTCGCCGAGGAGTCCGCTCTCTCGGCCCTGGCCGGGACGGCGCAGGCCATGGTTTCCTGGGCCCGTCAGGCCTTCATCGATCCGCATGCCGGCCATGACGTTCCGGACGAGCACCCCGAGTGCGTGCTGTGTCGGGCAGTCGGCACGTTTCGCGATCTGCTCGGGTCGGCCAGCTCGGCCAGCTCGGCCGGATCATCAGATCCGAAAGAGTCTGCTCCTCAGCCGCCGGCGCAGCCGAGCTCGCCCATCGCGTGGATCGCGGTCACCGGGGAGGAGGGCAGGGATGACCGTGGCCCGTAGGCTGCTCTGGTGACCATGACGATCGGCGTGGACGTCGGAGGGACCAAGATCCTCGGTGGCCTCGTCGACCAGCAGGGGCAGATCGTCAGGACTACTCGTCGGCCCACTCCGCGACATGACGCGATGGACGTGCTTGCCGTGGTTGCGGAGGTCGTCAACGAACTGGCTGACCGGGAGGCGGTCGCGGGAGTGGGCGTCGGCATCGCCGGGGCCGTCGACACCGCTCGGTCGACGATCATCTGGGCGCCGAATCTGCACTGGGCCGATGTGCCCGCCCGCGAGCTCCTTGAGGGCAAGACCGGCCTGCGAGTGGTCGTGGAAAACGATGGCAACGCGGCCGCCTGGGGTGAGTTTCGCTTCGGGGCGGGCCATGGCCTGTCGGACATGGTGATGGTGACCGTCGGTACGGGCGTCGGTGGGGGCATCATCAACGACGGTCGAATCCTGCGGGGTGCCCACGGTGGGGCCGGCGAGATCGGTCACCTCGCGGTCGTGGTGGACGGCCGACCGTGCGGCTGTGGGCGCAAGGGCTGCTGGGAGCAGTACGCGAGCGGCAACGCGCTGGTCCGTCGGGCTCGAGCCCTGGCAGCCGAGCGTCGGCCGGAAGCGGGCCTGCTGCTGGGCCTTGGTGATGGGTCACCGGAAGGCGTGCAGGGAGTACATGTCACCGAGGCTGCCCAGGCCGGTGACCCGGTCGCTGTCGAGGCCTTCACGGTCACCGGTACCTGGCTCGGACGCGGCCTGGCGAGCCTGTCGCAGATCCTCGACCCCGGTGCCTTCGTGATTGGCGGGGGAGTGTCCGAGGCTGGTGACCTGCTCCTGGCGCGAGCCCGGGATGCGCTGACGGAGAACATCGGCGGAATGGGGCATGCGGCCGTCCCAGAAGTCCGGCAGGCGACCCTGGGCAACGATTCCGGGCTCATCGGCGCCGCGGATCTTGCCCGCGGCTAGCCCTGTCGGAGGATTGCGGGCATCGCACCGCCTACCCGTCCGCGGTGGGGCCGGTTTC
>JAULZL010000088.1:0-5305 GCA_032117355.1 Candidatus Nanopelagicales bacterium | reverse complement strand
ATAGACGTTGGGCCCCACGGCGTTACGGTTCTGGACTGTGATCTTCGACGTCCGTGGCTCGCGCAAAGCCCTGGGCCTTTACGTGCTGGTCACATCAGCGATCACGGCAGCACTGCTAGCCGGCCTCGCGCACGTCAGCCGCGAGCCGTTCATCTTCCCTTCGGTCGGGCCAACAATCTTCATCCTGTTCTTTGCTCCGCTGAGCGTGCAGGCCGCTCCCCGAAACACCATCGGTGGCCAGGCGATCGGCATCGTCTGCGGGTATCTCGCCCTCATCACCTTCGGACTCCAGGATGCCTCCGCCGACATCTTCGACCTGTCAACTCCCAGGATCGGAGCCGCGATCATGGCGCTCTCGCTCACCCTTGGTCTCATGGTCTGGACGGGGCTGGTGCATGCGCCTGCCGGGGCAACGACGCTCATCGTGGCCCTCGGACTCGTCCACACCCTTCCGCACCTGCTGATCCTCATTGCTGCCGTCGTCCTCGTCGTCCTATGCGCGGGCCTGATCAACCGGGTGGCGGGGATTCCGTATCCACTGTGGAAGCCATCTACACAGGCTGAGCAACCGCCGAACAAGCCTGGGCCGTCGACGTGACCGTGGCGAACTCCCCATGCAGATTCGCAGCCGTGACTCGCATCAGGTCTTCGGCGAAGACAAGGGTGCCATCAGGGCCGAGCCGATCGAAGGTGTACGTCGCATCCAGGGCAAAGGTGACCTGGTAGCCGAGGTTGCCTGCCATGCGCGCCGTGGTCTCGCAGCAGTGGTTGGTCGTGATCCCACAGATCGTCAACGCCTCGATGTCGTGGGCTTGAAGCCATTCGTCCAGATCGGGTTTGCCGTAGAAGGCGGAGTTGACTGACTTCGTCACGAGAAGGTCGTGGGCCCCTTCGATAAAGGGCAGGAATTCGTTGCCCGGCTGCCCTGGTCGCAGCGGCGATCCGGGCGTCACCGAGTCATGCCGAACCAGCACGATCGGCTGTCCGATTGAACGCCAGGTGGAAAGGAGCATCTCCATATTCGTCTCGGCTTGCGGATTGCACCGTGCGCCCCAGGACGGTTCTGCAAAGCCCACCTGGGCGTCGACCACGATGAGCGCATTGAGCGCCGGAGCCTTCGACATGCCCAGAGCCTAGGAGTACATGTGGGGAGGCGTCCCACTCTGTCGCAACCGTATTCCAGACTTGGGGCCATGGCGTGGGCGGGACGCGGACCACCGCGCATCGGGCCCTGCCTTCTCAGCCGACCAAACGGGGTGCTGGAACCCCACAACTCGGCCTCAAGGGGACTTTTCTGGACCGGCACGTGATTCGTCGTTAGCGTCCGAATCCCACTGCCCCGAATGGGCAATGGGATTGCTCATAACCCACTCGGGGAAGGATTGACATGATCCAACGGCTTGGCAGCAAGATTCTTGTTGCTTCCAGCTTGGCCATCGCCGGAGTTGCCATTGCTGGCTGCTCGACGACCGCCACGATTTCGCAGGACTCGTTGAACTCCGCCGTAACGGCACAGCTCGAGGCTAACTACGGAGCCGACGGCCCTCAGCTCTCAACCGTTGACTGTGCCAACTCCATCGAAGCCAAGGTTGGCGCCACCACTACGTGCGACCTGACGTTCGAAGGAACAGACCAGACGGCCGTTGCAACGATCACGGTGACGGATGCGAGCAACCTCGACAAAGTTGCCTTCGATATCTCGGTCACTGAGAATCCCTAGTGCTTTGACCGCGGCCGAAGGCAGGCTTGGACTGGCACACACGCCAGGCAGGGCCTGCCTTCGGCCATTCGGGGGTTGGCGCACAATTGCCGTACTGGGAGGTTGACTGTGGCAAGGGTTCTCGTCGTGGAGGACGACCCCTTCACTCGAATGCTGCTGAGTAGCCAGCTCCGTGAGTTGGGATACGAGGTCGTTGGCGAGGCCTCGGGGTGCGCGGAAGGGATCGCGAGTTTTCGAGTCACCCTTCCCGACGTCGTTCTCGTAGACCTTGACCTCGGGTCCGGACCCAACGGGGTCGATCTGGCGTATCGCGTCAGGGCCATCCGACCAGAGATTGGCATCCTCCTGCTCACGACGTACGTGGACATCCGGCTGATCGGCGACTTCCGACCACTGCCCGAGGGGACGGTCTTCATGGTCAAGCGGTCCCTTGGAACTGTTGAGGTGTTGCGGTCCGCTATCGCATTGGCCATTGAGCGACCGCGCAAACAGGTCAAGGGTGGTCGTCACGAACCCTCGAGAATCTCGCGCCTTCGCGACGGACAGATTGAGATCATGCGACTCGTTGCCGCTGGCTATACCAACGCCGAGATTGCCAATCGTCGATTTCTGACCGAGGGTTCGGTTGCCAAGGCGATCTCGCGGTTGCTTGATCAACTCGGCCTGACGGTAACCCCAGAGCACAATCCCCGCGTCCTGATCACGCAGTCCTACTTCTCGTTGATGTCCGGGTCGGTGTTGCCCGATGTCTAGCCGGACCGCCGCCTACAGCCGTGGATCAAGAGCCGTCCACGAATCTCAGGAGAAGGGTCACGGGCTCGAAGAAATCCTGAGGGTCCCACCACTGAGCCAACGCCTTGCGGAGCGGGATGTGTCTCCGTCGACGGCGCGCAGGATCGGGATTCCTGCTGCGGTCGCCTTCAGTCTCGTGACCTTCATGTGGCTGCTGGGATCATCGGATTTCCCTTCATCGGCGACCGCTGTCGATGTGGTCGCCCTCGCTGGGATTTCCGTGGTCTGCGGCATGCTGGTCGGTTTCTGGGTGCGGGCTGAACTTGCCATCGCTCGGGTGTCTGGTCGGCAATCTCGGCTGCGCTTCATCGGCGCCTACTCACTGTGCGGCGTGGTTGTCGGCGTGATTGTGACAGCACTTGTGCCCATGACCCGGATCACCAGCACGATGCCGCCGGTCGTGCGGGTGTTGATCTTGGCTGTCTTGATGCCCTGGCTGGCGTTGCTCATCGGCTTCAATGTTGACGGTCGAAGTCGAGTGAACCGTGCAAGGCAGGTTCTCGTTGATCGAGCAGCTGGACTCCTTCTCAAGGGAACGGCCCGGGATTCACTCGTGGAGGACCTTCGGGTGACCTTGCTGAATGAAGTTGAGGACGAACTCACACCAGCATTCCGCCTCATTGACGACCGACTCGCCTACGAGGAGCGCTTCGCACGAGAGCACATCAACAGCGCGGCTGCAACGATTCTGCGAGACCTTTCGGACGCAGCGGTGAGGCCCTTCAGTCGACGCCTGAGTCAAAGGACTGCTAGCTCCAGATTCGGTCGTGGCGTGTGGGAGTTCATCACTGGAGTTGCCCGGCACCAACCCTTCAGGCCTGGGGCCATCACCCTGATCTTCCTGCTCGTCGTCGTCACTCCTCGCTGGTCACAGCAAGATCCAGCTCAGACGCTTGTGTCGGCAATCTCAGGAACTGCCTTGATCTTCATCATCCTGGGCCTAGGCAACGCGCTATTAGCTCGATTCAATCGGCATCACACGGCCATCTTCATCGGATTCTTCTTTCTACTGCAGGTGCCCACGTACGCCTATGAGTTCTCACGCGGCCGGGATTTCACGCTCCTCTACCTCGGCGGCATGTTCTTCCAGATCCTCACCAGCGGTTGCATTGTCTGGCTGACCTCCGGCTTTGGATCCGCCCGCGTCCAGCAGGGCGAACTACTACGCCTTTACAGCGCCGAGGTAAACGCAGCGAGAATCGACCTGTTGGTTCAAACAGAGGTGATCAGTTCGATCACCAAGAGCGCAGCCAGAGTCCTCCATGGATCCGTCCAGTCCAAGCTTGTGTCATGTGCGATGGCAATTGACCGGGCGGCGATGACGAATGATGCGGCTGCCTATGCGGAAGCAATCGGTCAGGCAAGAAGCGCGTTAAAGACGCCATGGGCCGCTTTCCATGATTCCGTGGCCTTAGTCTCACTCGACGCAGAGATCCAGCGGAAGGTTCGGCTCTGGCAGGGACTCTCCGACATCACGGCTCTCGTGTCGGCTGAGGCCAAGGTGCTCGATGAGGCACTCACCCGAATAGTCGGTGAGGTGGTCGAAGAGGGCATCTGCAACGCCGTGCGCCACGGTCAACCCGATCACATTGCGGTGCAGGTTGACCTCGTCCAAGAGGTGGGGACGTCCTACCTTCGAATTCGAGTAGTCGATGATGGCCTCGGCCTCGTCAAAGGCCCGTCCGGTGTGGGCACAGTGCTCTTGGACGAGTATTGCCCGGGGCGCTGGACGCGCTCATCACCTTCTGACGGCGGGTGTGTGCTGGATGCGTATGTGAAAGTCCCGCCCGTTGCCGCGGGACTATGAGGGCTTCTCGTCACGACGGTGGTGGCCTTCAAGTGCAATCCCCCTGGATCGATCCTGAAACTGGGGTACTGGCATCCCACTTGGCGCAAGCCGTGTCGATTGGCAGGCCGGACTTGATGGCCGGACCTATGGTCATGGTCGGTAAGCGTCCGACGACCGCGCTCATGAGCGCAGTCGCAATCTACGGTAGAGGGAGTTTCGATGAGCGAGGGTCAGCCAAAGAAGAAGCGAACCGGCCTGATCATCCTGCTGGTGATCCTTGGAGTGCTGTTCGTCCTGATCGCCGGGTGTGCGTTGCTCGTGGGCGTCGTGTTCAAGGCAGCGGGCGATGCCGTGGATCCGGCCAACAACGCCAAGACGGGCCTCGTCGATGGTTCGTACACGATCCAGTCAAACACCAGTGCCATCATCAATGATTCCTGCTCGTTCTCTGGTCCTGCCTTTGACATGGATTCCAACAAGGTGAGCGATGACGTGTCCGTCGTCGGCAGTGGGCTCGATTGCGGTCTAGGGAGCGAAACCAAGTTCGTCGAATTCACCGTGAGCGGCGGCGTGGCCGACATCACTTCCGTTCAATAGGGACGAGCGCAGCCTTAACGGCCGCGCAGTCTTGGTCACGGTCGCGAGCCTGCATTGCGGGTTCGCGGCCGTGACGCACGTCTGATCCTCAGCGGTCAATGCGTTGGACGTCGATCACAACTTCGTTACGCCGCAGGAACCAGGGCTTGAACGGGGGATCGAAGCGGGCGAAGCGCGGCTTCCCGATGGGCTCGAAGCCCGCTGCACGCAACGCCGCGGTAAGCGATTGGCAGTGCTGCTCGTATGCCGACTGCGACCAGCGACCCGAGTACCGCGCCGCCGCCGCCAAACTCGACTCGACCGTTCGCAAGGTGACCGCCGGATCCGTCGGCTGAGGTGCGTCGTCCTGCGTCATGGTGGACGGCAATACGAAGGCGACGGTTTGCTCTCCTGCGGCGTCACCATGC
>JAULZL010000087.1:0-7018 GCA_032117355.1 Candidatus Nanopelagicales bacterium | reverse complement strand
ACCGTCCCAGCCGAGATCCCCGATTCGCCATCCCATGCAAGAGCGCGGGAGGCACTTGCCACGGGTGGCAGCGTGCTGGACGTGGGTTGCGGGGGTGGGCGTGCTGCCATGGCTCTGGTCCCTCCGGCGGGACTGGTTATCGGAGTCGACCACCAGCAGGACATGCTCGAGGCTTTCGCGGGTGCGGCTCAACTGCGGGGTGTGCAGTATCAGGAGGTCCTCGGCGATTGGTCGCAGGTCGAACCGGAGATTTCCGTCTGCGATGTCGTGGTGTCCCACCATGTGGCCTACAACGTCGCGGACATCGTTCCGTTTCTGCGGGCCCTTGATCGCCATGCCCGGCACCGGGTGGTGATCGAGGTCCCGGTGACCCACCCGCTGAGCAATATGAACTCCCTCTGGAAGAGATTCTGGGATATCGACCGACCCACCCGGCCCACGGCCCACCAACTCCATGGCATCGCCGAGGCCCTTGGCTTCGAGCCGTTCATCGAAGTGTGGCCGGACCTCACGTGGGGCCACCGGGTCGCTCTCAGTCCGGAGGAGCGCGTTGAGCACATGCGAATCCGGCTGTGCTTGACCAAGGATCGCGACGCAGAGGTGGCAGCTGCCTTGCTGGAGGAGGTTGATTCCAAGCCACGCGAGGTGGCGACTGTCTGGTGGGATCGGTAAGCCTGGGGATAGTCGAGGTCATCGTTACCCGGCTCGACTCGAGCGACGGCTATCGACGGCTGGCCGCCAAGGGAGTGCAGGCTCCGTCGGGATCCCGTAACGCAATCGAGGCGGCCGAGTGGATGGGCCTTGGATCGGCGGGAGGGGTCCGCGTTGGGCTGGCTCGGTGTACGTCCCGCGAGGATGTTGCTGGCCTCGTTGCCGGGTTGCTTGCGATCGCAGCGGAATAGCGATCTTCATAGGTCTGCAGACACAAAGTCCTGAGTGCTATAAAATCACCCCCGTCGCAAGTCAAGAGCAAGATCCGAAAGTGGATAGGGGTGGCCCATGCCGAAGACCTTGGCGGTCATCGAGCATCAACCCCTAGTACTGGACGGGCTACTGCGCACGATCGCAGCCGCCCTTCCGGATACTCGAATCACCCACGCAGGTGGCGCTCTGCCCGAGGCCGTCCGAAAGATCGCCGTTGACCCCAGTGATTGCGCCATCGTGAATCCTGATGCTGGTGGCGCTGGCCATGAGGTTCGAACCGTCGCCGAGCTTGCGATGACCGGCACCCCGGTCGTCGTGCTGAGTTCGGCGAGTGGGCTTGAGCGCGCACCGATGGAGCGAGCCTGCATTTCTGCCGGTGCGCGAGGATTCGTGTCGACCGCTGATGATGTTGGCAGGCTGGTGCAGGCCCTGCGGGCGGCTGTTCATGGCCCATCCGTGCCGCGTGCGTGTCCAGAGACCTCGTCTGACTTCAGCCTCTCGATGCAAGAGCAGCGGGTACTCGTCCTTTACGCATCGGGCCTGACCGTTCCGCAGGTTGCCCTCAGGCTGCAATTGGCCCACAGCACGGTCAAGCAGTACTTGGATCGCGTTCGCGATAAGAGCGCCGCTGCCGGCCGGGTTGCCCGAACGAAGACCGAGCTCGCCCAGCTAGCCAGGGTTCAGGGACTGATCCCTTAGAAACTGGCGGGCCGTACGCGTCAGAGGTTCTTCCCCGGATCCGAGTCGACGCGGTTGAGGTGAGCAGATCGGCGGTGGCGGCCCTCGAAGTCCGTTGAGAAGCGATTGAGCAGGCGCGCGAACTCCACCCGGTCAGATGTGGGCCAGGTGTCGATCACCTGCTCGAAGTCGCGGACCCAATCGGCCAGTGAGCGATAGGCCGCATCCCAACCCGCGGCCGTCACGCTCATCACCTGGGCGCGACCGTCGTCGGGATCGCTGCGCCTCTCCACGAGTCCAGCGTCGGCGAGGGAGGTCAGCTGCCGGCTAACGGTTGATTGATTGAGCATCATCGACCGGGACAGCTCTGTCGCCCTCATCGGACCGCAACGGGCGAGATGAACGATCAGGGCTGCGGACGGGGCCCCACTCTGATGGAGCATTCGCGACCGGTAGACCAGGGTGAGCAGGTCCGCCACGGCGGCGAGTGCTTCGGCGGTTTCCGGGCTGGCGGCGCAATCCAAGGCAACGGATCGGGGGGAGATTCGCGAATCACTTGGATGCACCATGCAAGTATTCCCTAGGATCCAGCGGAAGTGAGCCCATGTCGGTGGGGCTGACTTGCTATCTGCCAAGTACCTTGATCAAATCTTTATAGACCGCTCACTGACCGATTATCAGGGACCTGCACAGTGGGGTGCGTCGCGAAGCGATTGATGACCGTCGACGGCCGGCGAGTTGGTGGCCACGAAAGGATCCTTCGAAGATGCGAGCCAGTGTGACCAAGGCTGTTACGGGAGTGACTGCATTTCTCTGTGTGGTTAGCCTCCTGGCGTCCCCCGCCGCTCAGGCGGTTCCTCAGGACGACATCTCGCAGGTTCAGTCGCGGGTGCTCGACCTTGAGATGCAGGCGGCGACAGCCCATGAGCGGGCGCTGGAAGCCCAGATGAAGCTTGCTGATGTGCAGAAGGAGCTCGACGGCCTGCGCGATCGCCGCGATCGGGAGCGAAAGCGCATGCGAGGTGTCCGCGACACGATTAATTCAATTGCGCGCACCTTGTATGCCAGCGGGGGGATTGACCCAACTCTGCAGGCCCTGCTGGCTGACAGCCCGGAGGACTTCCTCTCCCAGTCGGCGGTGATGAGCCACCTCGCTGACTCGCAGAAGGACGTCCTTCGGCAGTACCGCACAGGGCAACTGCGCCTGGCCCAGGCGGAGGCAAAGATCGCGGACCGCGAGAAGCGCGCCAAGGAAGTGCGCTCGGAGATGTCCGGAGCCGAAGCGCAGGTCAAGGAGCGGCTGGCTGCCGCAGAGAGCGTGCTGGCGAACCTGCAGGCCGGGGAGCGGCAGCGCCTGAGGCGGCTTGAATGGGAGCGCCGCCAGCGGCAGGCGGCCGAGGCTCGCCAGCAGTCACAGGCAGTGTCCCAGGGGGCGGGCAACGCCAGCTCGCGCGTCAGATCCGTCATTCGGTACGCGCTGTCGCAGGTGGGGCGGCCGTACTCCATGAGTGCCAACCCACCGACTACCTGGGATTGCTCGAAGTTGACCACGGCTGCCTGGCGGCAGGCGGGGATTGGGCTGACCGCGCTGAGCTATCGCCAGTGGGACCAGACCCGTCGGGTGCCGGTCTCCCAGATCCGCCCGGGGGACTTGGTGTTCTATTTCGGACGCGGCGCCCATCACGTGGCCCTGTACATCGGAAACGGGAAAATGGTCAGTGCATCCAACCCACGGGATGGAGTAGAGATCATCGACTTCCTCGGGCCCTGGTATCGCGAGCGCTTCTCCGGGGTGGGACGGGTGATCTGACCCCGGCAGTGTGCGCCTGACCTTGCCCTGTGAACGGGTGGATCGCGAGCCAAGGAAACCCTGGGTGACGGGCACGTCCCGGTCGATCATCGTGCGGTGGAGCGGGTGACCGGGATCGAACCGGCATGGCCAGCTTGGAAGGCTGGGGCTCTACCATTGAGCTACACCCGCGGATCTGGATAACCAGAAGTCGCAACTGTACCCAGTCGGCCTGAAGCCACCACCCCCGGTCCATCAGGGCCCTTGGCTTGATTTTCCATCTGATCGAACTAAGGTTACCCTTACCTAACTTGGACCCCCGGGACAGGCCGGGAAGGTTCAGCGGGCCAGATGGGAGAGCAACTGCCGTGTTCGCCAACTTCTTGATCGGACTTCGTGAAGGCCTCGAGGCCGCGCTAGTCGTCGCGATTCTCGTTGCCTACCTGGTCCGTATCGACCAGCGGCACCTGCTCGGGCGCCTGTGGGCGGGCGTCGGTATGGCCATCGGCCTGTCCGTGCTGGCCGTCGTCGCCCTCGTCACGACCGGCTCAAGCCTCTCGGACGAGGCCGCGGAGGCATTCGCCGGCTTCATGAGCCTGGCCGCCGTCGGCCTGATCACCTGGATGATCTTCTGGATGGCGCGAAATGCCCGTGCCCTCAAGGCTCATCTGCATGGTGAGGTCGATCGAGCGATCGCTCGCAGCAGTTGGGCCCTTGCTCTGGTTGCCTTCTTTGCGGTTGGCCGGGAGGGCCTGGAGACCGCGCTCTTCTTGTGGACGGGAATGCAGTCCTCCGGCGAGGAGGTTGGGCCAATTGTCGGGGCCGTTCTGGGCTTGGGCACGGCTGTCGCGCTGGGCTTCCTTATGTACAGGGGCGTGTTGCGACTCAATCTCTCCCGGCTCTTCTTCTGGACGGGTGTTGGCCTAGTCGTGATCGCAGCAGGTGTGCTTCGTTATGGCGTCCATGAACTACAGGAAGCCAATCTGCTGCCGGGCAAGGATCAATACGTCCTGGACCTCTCCGGAATCATCGACCCAGCCGGGGTTCCCGCACTGCTCGTCCGGGCTGTCTTCAATGTCGTCCCGACCATGACCGCACTGGAGCTCCTCGCCTGGGGCGGCTACCTGGTCGTCGTGATGGTCCTCTTCGTCCGGACAGTGCGGCGACGTGTCCCGGCGCCCCAGCAGCAGGCCACGCCGGCGGTGGAGCGCGACCAC
The DNA here is from genome assembly GCA_032117355.1 of Candidatus Nanopelagicales bacterium. GTDB lineage: Bacteria > Actinomycetota > Actinomycetes > S36-B12 > S36-B12 > REEB460. The sequence goes on along the minus strand of JAULZL010000087.1, from coordinate 2,410 downwards.
GTGGATGCGGCCCAGGCCGGCTGAAGGCGGGTAGGGGCGGGACGCCGGTTACCGATTCGCCTGCCCCGAGCCCTAGACTTCTGGGGCCAGCGCGGGGCGTAGCGTAGTGGCTAGCGCGCCTGCTTTGGGAGCAGGAGATCGGGAGTTCGAATCTCCCCGCCCCGACCATCAGCATCATCGGATCGACCCCGCCTGACGGGGGCGATTCGATGATGGGATGTTCCGACGACCTGGAGATAACCTGCCGTGAAGAGCGCTGTCGAAACCCTGTCCCCGACCCGGGTGAAGCTCACCGTCGAAGTTCCCTTCGACGAGTTGAAACCCTCATTCGATGCCGCCTACGAGACCATTGCCAAGCAGGTGAACGTGCCGGGCTTTCGCAAGGGGAAGGTGCCGGCGCGGATCATCGAGCAGCGGTTCGGCCGTGGTGCCGTTATCGAGGAGGCGGTCAACAACGCCCTTCCCAAGGCGTACGACGAGGCCATTCGAGAGAACAAGATCGTCCCGGTCGGCCGGCCCGAGGTTGACGTCACGGAGATCGAGGACGGTGTCCATCTGGCCTTCACGGCAGAGGTCGACGTTCGTCCGGAATTCGACCTGCCCGACTACTCGTCCGTCCGCGTCGAGGTCTCCAGGGCCGTGGCCAGCGAGGCTGACGTCGAGGAGCAGGTCGACGCACTGCGCTCTCGCTTCGCCACCCTGATCGACGTTGATCGGCCAGCGGCGGACGGTGACGTCCTGCTCGTTGACATTGCCGGCCACACGCCACAGGAGGACCCGGTTGAAGACCTCGCCGGCAATGCGCTGTCCTATGAACTCGGGACCGACGGCATGCTCCCGGGGTTCGATGAGGCAGTGCGGGGGGCAGTGAAGGACGAGGCTCGCAGTTTCGAGTTCACTCCCCAGAATGGTGACTGGACGGGTGTCCCGTTGACCGTGAACGTGGTGGTCAAGGCCGTGCGTGAGCGCGAGCTGCCGGCCTTCGACGATGACTTCGCCTCGATGGCGTCGGAGTTCGACACCGCCGAAGAGTTGCGCGCCGATGTCGCGTCCCGGCTGGCGAGGCTCAAGCGCATGGAGCAGGGAGCCCAGGCGCAGGCGAAGGTTCACGAGGCCCTACTGACCCTGATCGATATCCCGCTACCCGAAGGTCTCATCGCTGCCGAGGTCGAGTCCCACTTCGAGGACGGTCATGACAGCGGCGAGGATCATCGGGCCGAGGTAGAGCAGCAGGCTCGCGAATCGGTCAAGAGCCAGTTCATCCTGGACAAGATCGCCGAGGTTGAGCAGGTCTCCGTTGGCGAAGGCGAGTTGTCGGCCTGGCTGATGCAGCAGGCACCTCGCTACGGCATGTCACCCGATGCATTCGCCCAGGCGCTCGTCCAGGCTGGCCAGGTTCCCATGGCCATCGCGGACATTCGTCGGGCCAAGTCACTTGCGGTGGTGCTGGAGCAGGCCACGGTGGTTGACGAGGATGGGGTGCTCGTCGATCTCAAGGCCCTTGACGAAGAGCTCAACCCACGGCCGGTGCAGGTCAGCGTGGGGGAGCAGTCCGCTCCTTCAGGGCCACCGGCTGGCGTTTCTTCCGCCGCAGACCTGCCTACCTTCTGAGTCCTGCGTTCGATCGCTTGGACACCTTGTGCTGAGGGCGAACGAAGGAAGCCGATTGCCATCGGTCGCGTTAGGGTCATGTGACAGTTCGATTCAGGAGGTTTGGTGGTCGGCATGACTCAGCACGGGTTCGAAGTTCCAGGACTGCGGGGAGCGGGGAGCGGGATGTCCGGCTTCGGCGACATGCTCGACGAACGCCTACTGCGTGAGCGGATCATCTGGCTTGAGGGCGAAGTTCGGGATGAGAACTCCAACCGCATTGCAAAGCAGTTGCAGGTCCTTGCGGCGGAGGACCCGGACAAGGACATCACGCTCTACATCAACTCACCTGGTGGATCCATCACCGCGGGCATGGTCATCTACGACACTATGCAGTTGATCCCCAATAGCGTGACCACGATTGCCATGGGCCTCGCCGCCTCAATGGGGCAGTTCCTGCTGTGCGCGGGAAGTGCGGGCAAGCGATATGCAACCCCGAATACCCGGATCATGATGCATCAGCCCCTCGGCGGTATCGGAGGAACGGCAAGCGACATCAAGATCCAGGCCGAGCAGATGCTCTTCATCAAGCGCCGCATGGCCCAATTGATCGCAGAGCACAGTGGTCAGACGGTGGAGACCATCGAGTCGGACTCCGATCGAGACCGCTGGTTTACCGCCGACGAGGCAAAGGGCTACGGCCTCATCGACCACGTCTACAGCAGTTCCAATGATGCGCCGGCCGGGAATGGCCGCACGAGCACCAAGGGAGAGGGCCAGTGAGGTTCCCGAATCCGCAGAGCCGTTACATCCTTCCGGA
>JAULZL010000086.1:2583-4102 GCA_032117355.1 Candidatus Nanopelagicales bacterium | reverse complement strand
AGGTCGAAGTAGGGGGTGATCGAGGACGCCGGGATCCGTGCGCCGTCGGCGATCCGTGCCTTCACGAGTTCGCCAGAGGTGTTTGCCGCGAGGAGTCTCAGCAGATCGGGCAGTCGGTCCAGGTGCGCAAGGTTGCTCAACTCCTCCGCATCTCTTGTCACGATGCGCTGGATGTAGTTGTCGAACCAAGCATTCCGTCGCCGGCCCGACCTAGTGATTGGCTCTGGGTAACTTCCAGCACATGCGAGTTCCAAGTAATCCCGGCGAACCAGCGCTCCCTCCCGTCCGAGCAGGTTCGCGATGTCCCCTGCCATCACTCGGTCGACGAAGTCCTCTCGATTGCCTGAGAGCTCCCCCTGGCTAAACCCATAGAGGACCACTGTCTCGGCGCGCCCCGCCAGGCTCTCCTCTGTGCCGGGAATCTTCAGCAGGTTGGCCGAGCCGGTGATCAGGAACCGACCGGGTCTTCTGTCGTCCTCGACGGCGTCCTTCATCGCGCGGATCAGTGCCGGAACCCGCTGAACCTCGTCGATCACCAGCAGGTCGGTGGTCTGGCGAACGAACGCGTCAGGGTCTGCCGAGGCAGCGTTGAACTGAGCGGTGGCGTCGAGTGAGAGGAATCTTGCTGCCGGCCCCGCCGTCACGGTCTTTGCCAACGTTCTAATGCCCACCTGACGAGCGCCCTGGAGCACCGTTATCGGCGTGTCAGCCAGCGTCGCCTCGACCTCACGCTGGGCGAATCGCAATGTCACGCCACTCGGCGGTTCCGACGCAACCATGGAGGTCAAATTACTCTCAGACCACAGCGGATACAAGAGTTAGTCGTAGTTTCGCTGGTCTCCACTCGTAGATTTGCTGCCTTGGACTCGTAGTTTCGCTGCCACTTTTAGTAGTTTCGCGCTCTCGGTGTCGCACATCTGCGCCCCTCGGTGGCAGTCCGCGCGAGGCACCACGCCCCGACCTCGTCCGGCCCTGCATAGCAACTCCCAGCCCAGGAACCCCGGCCGACCTACGCACCGATCGAGTCATCGCGGACCACCATCAACGGCGAAACCCCCAGAAAAGGCGCCCTCCTTGCTGAGGCGACCTGTCACGTTCAATGGCAGGAGAGCCACTACGGCAACAGGTGGGGGAACGGGCTCGTCACATGCGTAGGCTCAGAGAGGCGTCCGGCGCCAGCGCGGGGGCAGGAGACTGCCTCGCTTCTCGTTTGCACGGGCACCGCTCTCGTGGTGGGGCGTGATGGCTTGGCGCGTCGCGACGCCCGCCGGGACTGCGGCGTCTCGTTGGCGGGGTACGGTGTCGCGACATGGGCGACAACGTGCGGTCCACGTCTGGCAGCATCGGGGATATGCGTTGGGCGGTAATCGTCAACGGCCCACCGGGGTCTGGTAAGTCCACGACTGCTCACAGGCTTGCCGCGGTGCTGCGGCTCCCAGTGTTCTCCAAGGATGCGGTGAAGGAAACGCTGCTCGACGAATTGGGCTACGCGAGCCGTGAAGATTCACGCGCCATCGGC
>JAULZL010000086.1:0-2573 GCA_032117355.1 Candidatus Nanopelagicales bacterium | reverse complement strand
TCGAGCGGCAGTCGAGAGGGTCATCGAGGTGTGGTGCTCCTGTCCTCTCGACGAGAACCGACGCCGATACGCCGAGCGCGAGCGCCATCCGGGGCACTACGACGCCGCGCTGCTCCCCGAGTTGGACGAGGTGCTCCGGACCGCTGAACCTCTGGGGCTTGGCGAAGTACTCCGAGTGGAGACCGACCGGGACCTGGACGCAGTGGGCTTGGCGCGGTCTGTTCTGGCTGCCGCCGGTCTGGATCGGATGTAGTTCTCCGGGGTGTCGTGGACTAGGAATTTGCTCGCCAAGCAGCCCTTGATGTGGCCGTCGTAAGCATGTCGCAGATGACGCCGACAGATGCCACGCCCGTTCCCCCACCAGTTGCCGTAGTGGCAGGAGAGGGGGCTGCGGCTCGCTGCGCAGCCATCCGCTGGAGGCGGGGCGTCTTGCCCGAAGGACTGTGACACGACCGCGCAGTCGGCGAGAACCGCACGCACGGTCTTCGTGTCTTGGAGGAACCCGACGACGCTTGAGTGCCCCAGCAGAGCCCAGACGTCGTAGAACTGCCTACCGATGCGCGACCAACCCTTGGTGTCCCGCTCTGAGTCACTTGCTTGGGAGAAGTTGTTCATGCGCAGTAGCTTCTCGATGAGGGTTCGGCCCGGAGGCAGCACGGACACCGTGAAGGGCCGTAGGTCGTCGAATTCAGCAACGTCCGTGGCACTCTGCAGGGCACGGGAGAGCAGGGACTGGACGGATGCTGGGTCGGCGGGATGAGCCCCACCGGACTGCCCGAGTTCAAGGAATATGGGGAATATGGAACCTGGGTCGGCCAGACCGTCGAAGCTCGACTTCGTCATCGGCGGAGTCACATGGTGATGCCTGCGAGCCGAACCTGATACCGCCATCGCACCATCACCATCGCGGGTGCCGTCGTGGCGAAGGTTCGCCAGCCGCTGGCCTGGGGCTCGGACGCCTGGATCGAGTCCTACAGCCGGCGCACCCACGTCGAGGGGATCTTCGGCAACGTCAAGAGCGCGAAGACTGCGGACCTGCAACGCGGCTGGATCTTCATCGTCGGCATGCGACTGTGTCGTTGGCCCGGACGGCACCCCTAGTTCCCGTGGTGAATGCCAGCCGGTACAGCAACTGACTCGCGTCGAAGTCAACGGAGAGCGAGACCGTCTCGCATGCTCGCCGCACGACTTCATCACCTGAGCCCATGCCCGCCACTTCATCAGTCTCGGGTCAAACGAGTGGAAGGGGCAGTTGAGCCTGCACGAGTGGCCCCTCGCCTGGCGCTGTCCGCGTGGACCGCCCAGTTCTCAGCATCTATCGGTGGGCCTCAGACTGCTGGGAGTCTCTTCAAGTCCGGGATTCCGTCGAAGTGTCCGTCTTGTGTGGCAAGTTCCAGATCGTGTGCCAGGGCAGTGGCGGCTATCCATCGGTCCGCGACTTGGGCGGGCTGCCCTATGGCGTGGCCGGTTCGCCGGCCCCATGCGCTTAACGCCACGTAACGCTGCTGGACCTCGACATCGACCGGGACCACGGGAAGCCCTTCGAGTGTTTCGACGAGCCGATTTGCCTTCCTCTCTCCCCAGTTGTTCGTGAGTGGCAGGGCGAGCAGCTCGACCCTTGTTTGTACTGCAATCACCAACACGCGGCCGAGTAGATGTTCAGACCACAGGGCACGCTGCTCGCCGCTTCTAACGAGCATGTAGGAGGCCACATTCGTGTCGACAAGAACGGGCCGCGTCTGGGCTGCCGTTGTCATCGGGCGGCCAAGAAGGCCTCGATCTCACTGTCGGTCACGCCGTCAACACCTTCGCCGAAGCTCCCTCCGCCCGTAATCGGGTGGTGCGTTTCGGGACGTAGCCACGCCTCTGGAAGGTCGAACGCGGCGATCGTTGGGGCGACTAGTCCAGTCAACTTTCCGTTGACGTACTCGCCGTCGCCTTCGGCCGTGACGAGCTTGCCGATGAGCGGCCCGAAGTCCTCCGGCTCAGCGACTTCGTTCAAGGAAATGTCATTGCCAGCGGAGTCTGTGATGCGGAAGGAGTTGACTCGCAAGTCGATCCTGTTCAGCACACCGCTCACGGCAATGTGTTGGATTTCCATGTCCTTGCTCATCTGCCAGACCGAGCTGTCGATGTCAGGCACGGCAGTGGACACGGTCGACGTGGGAAGCGTGAACTCGATCGACCCATCGGGGAACCTTGCCCGCAGTTGACGTGCGAGCTTCTGGGCCGCTGACGCCACCAGCGGCGGCGTGTTCGTCGGGGGTGTGTTTGTTGCGATACCCGCGACTATCGCGTCGAACTGCTGCCCAAGGACGTCGTCGGGGGATTGCGGCAGATCCAGCGTCTCAGGGTCGCCGAGCCGGCACTCCAGGATTGTTGATCCGGAAGATAGTCCGACGACCATCACCTGCGAGGATCTCTCGAGAATCGCGGAGGAGCGCCCCCTGCCACTGGCTCCGGCCAAGTGGCGGGCCAGCCGGTGCGCGATGGTCTGGAGGCCGTCGGCGATCGCTGCAAGATCGCTGGCTGCGATCTGCCCGGAGGGCAAGCCGAGGTCAATGATCCGAATC
>JAULZL010000085.1:0-6404 GCA_032117355.1 Candidatus Nanopelagicales bacterium | reverse complement strand
TCAGCGAAGGCCGCGATCTCGTGCGGCCCTTCGAACTGCGCGTTGTCGTAAACATGTGCGGTTTAGGCAGCGAGGATGGCGGCGATGAAGCGATGTGCCACTCGGTGCACCGCTCGGTCCTCCGGGATGATCAACTCGTGAAGCGCGACGGTCCGCTTCCGCGGCAGATGACACTGCCGGGCCGGTAGATCCCCGGCCCGGCAGTCGCGATCGGTGAATTGCTACTTGTACGCGGGCTCCTCGATGTCGGCCGAGTTCACCGGGACGATGACGGTGCTGCCGTCTCCGGAGAAGGAAGGCAGGGCGATCTGCGTGTAAACATTGCCGGTTGCCGTTTCCCCGGAGGCCGAACAGAGGAAGTAGTCACCGACCGGGACCTCAGTTGGCTGCCCGCACAATGATGCCTCGAGCGGGTAGGTGGACCCGTCTTCGAGAGTTCCCAGAATGTCCGCGATGAAGAACCCGTCCCTGGACAGCGGTGCTGCACCGGTGTTGGTGATGAAAAGGTTGATCGCGCCGTCACCCGCCCAGGAATTCCATGCTTGGTAGGACACGTCGCCATCCACGACAGGAGCGAATGCTCCGACTGACTCGTTCTCCGATGACATGTCGCTCTCCACGGCCTCGTCCTCGGTCGATGCTGCGGCAGCACCTGATGGCAGGTTCGCGCATAGCGGCGTCAGGTAGGCCACGGTGTAGTCGGCAAGTGCCTTCCACTCTTCAGGGGTTGAGCCCGGGTAGAGAGCAGTAATGGCATCGATCACATCTGAGCCGATGGGCTCGTTTGTGCTGCATGCGTTGGCCAGTCTCTCCGGGGTCATGGCGGCGGGATCCGCGCCGAATTCCGTATCCCATTGCTCTTGCCCAAGTCCGGTGGGTCGGGGTGGGTTCCAGGATGCGGCGGAGGGTGCGGAGGAGGGTGCGGAGGTAGTCGAACTGTCGCCGCCGCATCCGGCGAGCAGGAGAGTTCCGACGATGGCGAGCGAGCCGATGACGGCCGCTGCTTTGGTGCGTGAGCGCATGGTGTCCTTCCACATTGACGATGGCCGCGAGCGCGACTACCGGGCGGAGGTTCACATGGGCAGAGCGGCGCTGGCAACGACTGATGCCAGCCCATGGGGAATGCCGGTGGGAATCGGGGTATCAGTACCCCGGACGCGGTCGACGGTCCTGTGAAGGATGTGCCCTAGATTCCCGCACCTCAAGGCCCCGTCAGAACTTGTTGCCCCTGCCGGCCACGAACAAGCTGACGGATCAGTGGGGCGGGGAAGCCCTCCTGGCGCGCACATGAGCGTGCGGTGTCCCGGGAAACGCCCCAGTGGCCGGCGAGGTCGTGCACGGTCAGGTACTCGAATGGGGTCATGCCGGGGCACCGTCCGTGCCCGGCTCACTCGGCGCTGCCGGAGGCGAAAAGTCGTTGCGGCGCAATGGTGGGCCCAGCCGGACTCGAACCGACGACATCCTCCTTGTAAGGGAGGCGCTCTACCAACTGAGCTATGGGCCCGGAGCGAGGCTACCGATTCGGCTTCGGCCACGTGCGCGGGGCCCGGCGGGTAGCCTGCTTGCGTGCCTGCAGTCACTGACATCACCCGCCTGTTGGAGGCCAGATACCCGCTGTCCCTGGCGTCCGACTGGGATGCCGTGGGGCTTGCCTGCGGTGATCCACATGGCTCGGTCTCGCGAGTGCTCTTTGCCGTTGACCCGGTGATGTCGGTGGTGGACGAGGCGGTGGATCTGCAGGTCGACCTGGTGGTGACCCATCACCCACTCTTCCTTCAAGGGGTGCATTCAGTGGCCGCAGACACTGCGAAGGGCCGGGTCGCGCACACCCTCATCTCATATGGAATCGCCCTGTATTGCGCGCACACCAACGCCGATCACGCCAGGCCGGGGGTGTCTGACGCCCTGGCTGAAGCCCTTGGGCTGGTTGACCTGCATCCCCTGGACGCGAGTCCGAGTGGGCCCGACGAGCCCGCTGCTGCGACCGGTACCGGTCGGGTTGGTCGATTCCTCGAGCCAGTTTCCCTGGAGCAGTGCGCAGAGTTGGTGGCGTCCGTCCTGCCGGCGACCGCCCACGGGGTTCGGGTGGCAGGAGATCCCATGCAGGTCATCAGCCGGGTTGCCGTTTGCGGGGGTGCAGGGGACTCCCTGCTGGACGCCGCGGCGCGAGTTGCCGACCTGTACGTCACGGCAGACCTCAGGCACCATCGGGTGCTGGACCATCGGGCCGACGGAGGGTGCGCCGTCATTGACGTAGCGCACTGGGCGAGTGAGTGGCCGTGGCTGGAGGTCGCGGCGCAGGCACTGCGCGCGGACGTTGCCGCGACCGGCAGTACCGTTGAGGTTCTGGTCTCGAGCCACCCCACGGATCCGTGGACGGCCCACCTGACCAATCTCGCCTGACGACATGACGGAGCATCCTGGTGAAAGCTGATCCATTCGCGCAGCGGCGGCTACTTGACCTGCAGGAGAGGGACACCCGGCTCAGTCAGATCGACCACCGTGCCCGCACGCTGCCGGAGGCCCAGCAGCTCCTTGAGTTCGATGCAACGCTTGCGCGGCTGCGCGACGAGATCGTCTCGGCGGAGATGGTCGCTGAGGACCTAGAGCGTGATCAGTCGCGAGCGGACTCCGATGTCGAGCAGGTCCGGGAGCGCGCCCGTCGCGATCAAGACCTGCTCGACTCCGGCTCGATCGGGGATCCCAAGCAATTGCAGAACCTGCAGCACGAACTGCAGTCCCTGTCGCGACGGCAGTCCGAGCTCGAGGACGTCGAGCTCCAGATCATGGAGCAGGTGGACGCCGCGACCGCGGTTGTTGCGGGCCTGGTTGCCGAGCGTGAGGCCCTCGGTGCCGAACGCGATGCACTCGCTGCGGTGGTTGATGCGGCTCAGTCTGAGTTGACGGCCGAACGCGAGTCAGTGACCCGCGAGCGGCAGGCCCTCGCGAGCGACCTACCCGCCGATCTGCTGGCCCTGTACGAGAAGATCCGCGCCGACCAGGGTGGGGTTGGCGCTGCCCACCTGCACCGGGGCCAGTGCGGGGGCTGCCGACTGCAGTTGCCGCCCAATGAACTCGAGCATGCCCGGTCGGCTAGATCCGATGAGATCGTCCGATGCGAGGAGTGTCGCCGCATCCTGGTGAGGACCGAGGAGTCTGGCCTCCACTCATGACCAGATCGCTGATCGTGGAAGCAGATGGCGGCTCCCGCGGCAATCCGGGACCGGCCGCGTACGGCGCCGTCGTCCGCGATGCCGCGACCGGTGCCGTCCTTACCGAGATAGCCGAGTTCCTCGGGACGACGACGAATAACGTCGCCGAGTACCGAGGAGCCATTGCTGGCCTTGAGCATGCGCGAGATCTCGACCCGACGGCCGTGGTCGAGGTCCGACTCGACTCCAAGCTCGTGGTCGAGCAGATGACCGGGCGCTGGAAGATCAAGCACCCCAACATGCGCGAACTCGCCCTGGCCGCGCGCAATGTCCTGCCCCCCGGTCAGGTCACCTTCTGCTGGGTCCCGCGTAGCGCAAACGTGATCGCTGATGCCCTGGTGAACGAGATGCTTGACCTGGCACTGCAGACCGGCGAAGCCCGTGATGTCCGAGGAGCGGGACGCCCAGGATGTCATTGGTACCGTCGAGGAGGACCGCTCGCGGTCGATCATCGAGAAGACCGAGGTGCCGGCCAATCGGATGATCGGATGGAGTGATCTCGGCTCGCCGACCTTGATGATCATGGCCAGGCACGGTGCCACCGAGTACAGCCTGGAGAAGCGCTTCAGTGGCCAGGGTGGTCGTGACATGCCGCTTGCCCCCATCGGAAGGGCCCAGGCCGAGTCTCTGGCAATGGAACTGCTGATCCGGGGTGGTGCGGATGTCATCGTCACCTCCCCCTTGCTGCGGACGAGGCAGACCGCCCAGATCATCGCGGGACGGGTCGGGGTCGAGATCGAGGTGGACGAGGACTTCGCCGAGTGCTCCTTCGGGGACTGGGACGGACTGACCTTTACCCAGGTGCAGGAGAAGTGGCCGCGTGAGCTCGATGAATGGCTGGCGTCGACGGACGTAGCCCCGCCAGGGGGTGAGTCCTTCGAGACGGTTCGGTCCCGGGTTGATCGCGGCCGACGCCGGGTGATCGCTCGTCATCCGGGCAGGCGAGTGATCATCGTCGCCCATGTGACGCCCATCAAGCTCATGGTGAGCCTGGCGGTTGAAGCTCCGCTGCGGAGCCTTTACCGGATGGAACTTTCGCCCTGCTCCATCACCACCCTGGCCTGGTTCGCGGACGGGAACTCGTCGATGTTCGGCTTTTCCGAGGCTGGGCACCTGCGGGACGTGAAGACGCCCGACGGCACGTGAGCGTGCGCTAGCCCTAGAGCTCGGGCACCACGATGTCCAGGGTCCGTGCGGCCCCGAGCTTGCGGGCTGATTGGAGTTCGCAGTGAAAGCCCAGCGCCTGTAGGTCGTGCACGAGCGCATCGACGTCCTTGGCCTTGGAGCCGTACTCCGCGAGGGAACGCACGATACGACCCTTCGTAGCCTTGTTGTGGTGGCTGACGATGGAGCGCTTCCCCTCGCGCTCGAGCAGCACGCGACCGGTGACGGCGCGTCCTGCGATGGCGGCGGGGAGGGGTCCGAGACCGGCGTAGGCCGCTGACCTCAGGTCAAGGATCACGCCGGGAACGGATTCGAGCGCGGTGCTGACCGGTTCGCGCCACGTGTGGGCAAGTGGGCCGATCCCGGGCAGGGAGGTATCCGCGCTGAGCCGGTACGCGGGGATCAGGTCGTTCGGACGCAGTAGGCCAAAGAGTGCCGATGCGATCGACACCATGGAGTTCACCCTTCGACGTGCGATGGGATCCAGGGTCTTGATGCCGAGGGCGTCATAGAGAACGCCGGTGTAGACCTCGATCGCCGGCCCGCAGGGGGCTGAGCGCAGCCGGATATTTCCCGCCACCTCCTCCGCCTGACGCGGGCCGAGGCCCAGGATCCCTGCGGCCTGCGGGTCAGACCGACAGGTCTTGACGAGCGAGGCAAGAACTCTCGTCCGGGGTCTTCCGAGCCCAGGAAAGGACAGGCTGCTGAGGTCGAGGGGTGAATTCCCGGCGGGTGCTGTCTTGCCCTCACTGGGAGGCAGCACAATGAGCACATGCGGAACGGTACTGGCGCGGTGGGTGCTGCCGTCCTGGGGATCTTGCTCGCTTCGATCACCGGGTGCGCAGGTGGTTCCACTTCAGGCGCAGCTCCGGGTGCGCCCTGTGACGGGGCCACGCTAACCGCAAGTCTTGGGGCTGCCCTCAGTGATTCGATGATGACGGTTGACTCCCTCGGCGGCGTCGAGTGCGCCGATGACTGGGCGGTTGTCGAGGCGACCGTGTCCGGGGAGGAGGGCCCCTCCATCGAGGAGCAGTACGTTTTCGCCGCCCGAGATGGGGCCTGGATCCTGAAGTCCCCTGAGGGGGCCTGCGGCACCGTGATGGAGGACGGGATCCGCCCCGCGGATGCAGCCATCCCGGAATCCCTCTGGGAGTTTGCTTGCGCCGACCTGTAGTCCGCGCCTGATCCCCCCGTCGTTCTGAGCCACAAGGAAGCCATGTCAGCACCCCTCGATGGGATCATCGTCGTCTCGCTCGAACAGGCGATCAGTGCCCCGTTCGCCAGTCGGCAGTTGGCCGACCTCGGCGCAACGGTGATCAAGGTGGAGCGCCCCGAGGGTGACTTCGCCCGGCACTACGACGCGATCATGCAGGGCAACTCGGCGTTCTTCGTGTGGGCCAATCGAGGCAAGCAATCGGTGACCGTCGACTTGGCCGATCCCGAGCAACTCGAGATGCTGCGCGGGCTGATCGCGGGAGCCGACGTCTTCATGCACAACATGTCTGCGGACTCGGCTGAGCGGTACCACCTTGACGCGTCTGGCGTACGGGCATTGCATCCAGGGCTGATCGCCTGCGAGATCTCAGGCTACGGCTCAGGTGGCCCGCGAAGCGGAGACAAGGCGTACGACCTTGCGATTCAGGCGGAGGCCGGTGCCTTCTCGGTTACCGGCGAGGACGAGATGAGCAAGGTGGGCTTCTCGGTCGCTGATATCTCGGCGGGGATGTACGCGCTATCCAGCATCCTGGCCGCACTCGTGCGTCGCGAACGAACGGGGGAGGGTGCCTCGATCGCGGTTTCAATGCTTGATTCGTTGGCCGAATGGATGTCTGCGCCCATGTATGCCGCTGTCTACGGCACCGGACAGGCACCCCGGACCGGACGCCGTCACCACGCGATTGCCCCGTACGGGACCTTCCGCCTGTCGGACACTCGCACCATCTTGATCGCGGTGCAGAACGATGCCGAGTGGCGGTCGCTGGCGACCACTGTGCTGGGCAAGCCCGACCTGGGCGAAGATCCCCGCTT
>JAULZL010000084.1:0-3035 GCA_032117355.1 Candidatus Nanopelagicales bacterium | reverse complement strand
CGGTCTCCCCGCTCGCTGCTTGCTTCGTCCGCATCCCCGCGACCACCACATCGGCTGTTCGCTGGTGCTTGACCTTCCACTGGGTTCTTTTCCCGGGCTCGTACGGTCGATCCAATGGCTTGACGACGAGCCCGTCGACGCCGGCGGCCTCGAATTCATCGAACCACCGGCTTGCGACGCCCGGGTCGACGGTTGTGGGTGTCAGACGAAGGGGATCCGACCAGGCGCGGGCAATGGCCTCGAGCCTCGTTCTGCGTGCCAGCAGCGGAAGGGGTCTGAGGTCCTCGACCTCGGCCAAGACGTCGAAGGCCAGGAAGGTGGCCGGGTGCGTTGCGGCGAGTTTGGCGATCGACGGGCCACCGGCCTCGGACCGGGGCCGGAGCCTCGACGACAGCAGCGCGAAGTCCAGCCGGCCCTGGTGACTGACGACGATTTCACCGTCAACAACCGTCCCGGGACTGAGCATGTCAAGAGTTGGACCGACCAACTCGGGAAAGGCATATCCGAGGTCCACGATGTCATCTGACGAGCCGCGACCACGACCCTGGAGGAGGACGTCCTTGCCGCTGCGAAAGATCAGGCAACGAAAGCCGTCCCACTTCGGCTCGAATGCGCATCCGTCGAACAGGGTGAGATCGCTCGAGGTCGCTGGCCTGGCCAGCATGGGCTCGATGGGTGCCGTCAGCAACGGCGCATTCACTCTTGACTCGCCGTCCTTGGCCACGGTGCGATCGTTCCATGGCGGATCTCACCTGAACTATCGACCCTTGCATGTGACGCCGAGCAATGGTTGGGTGTCCGCCATGGACCCATCCGGAATCGTCAGTGGCCTGTTTGCAGGCATCTGTATCGGCCTGATCGCACGTATCCTTGTCCCGAGCATGCAGCCGATCGGGTGCATCATGACTGTCCTGATCGGCATCGTTGGGGCTGCTGCCGGGCTCGGTGCTGCCTCCGTGATCGGCTGGTCGGGAAACTTCTGGCTGACTTTCCTACTGCAGATCCTCATCGCGACAGTTCTCGTTGCGATTGTTGCCGCGCTGTTCCGCCGCAGCAACACTGGTTGAGCGTGCAAAGGGCCGGGTAGCCCGCTTCGGGTGACCCGGCCCTTTGCGTGTTGTCGGCAGCTCAGCTTGCCGTGATGACCACGAGCATGTCGCCGGGTGCGAAGGTGACGCTCTGCGACTTCATTGGGTTCACCCGGATCCCCTCGCCAATGCTCTTGGGATCGTCGGCTGCACTTGCGGCCCGGTAACCGATTGTTACGACTCCGCAGTCGCGTGCCGCGGCGATAACGCCGTCGAAGGTGTGCGTTCCGTACTCGAGGTACCTCTCAACCGGGTGTAGTGCAACGACAGAGCCATCCGAATCGAAGAGATCCGCAAAGACCTCGGCTAGGTGCGGGCTTTCACTGAGCTGGGCCATCAGCAACCCGATCAACTTCTGGCTCACGATGAAGTCGTTGCCCTGGGTTGGTCCGCCAAGTTCTACGTCATTGGGGTCAAGGAGTTCTGCGACGACGTTGTGCCCTGAAGTGCGACTGCTGGGGTGGCGCCGAACGTGCATCAGCGACAGGAGCGTCCTGGCATCGGCGTCTTGGGGGGAGTAGAAGGCTCGTTCGCTGAGCAGCATGATGTGGTTGAACGGTCCCTGGTCGAGGACACTCACGATGTCAGATCCGGAGATCGGATCGCCGCGATGAATGATGAGTTGCTGCTGCACAAGGGAGATCTTTTCGTGAATCTCAGCGTCGTCGATGATGTCTTCTCGGACCATGAGGTGCAGTTGTGATCCGGCCGCGACATGGGTCTCAATTTCATTCGCGATCATCGGGGTCAGGTCGCTCCACCCGATGAGAAGGGTCCGCTCCTTCAGTTTGTCGAGTGGATCAATCGTCCGGATGGAGTTGGGGGACCAGTCGACGATTGGTCGATCCAGGTTGAACACGGAATCGTCTTCGGCGATCCCAATGAGGGAATCGCCGTCGGCAAGCAGGGTCGATCCTGATGGGTTGACGAGCACCGTTCCATCGGCTTTGCGAATGCCGATAATCGTGCCGAATTCGCTGGCGAGCAGGGCCTCACCGAAGTTCCTGTCGACCCAAGCCGCTGTCACGGCCGTTGAGTACATCTCGTCACCATCGAAGTCCAGCAATTCCTGGTAGATGGTGCCAAGCCCAGATGCGCGCGATACCTGTGCGCTGATGCGGGCGATGATGTCCTTGGGGGTCACGGTAATGAGGTTTGGCCCCACGGCGTCCTTCAACGCCACACTGGTATCGAAGTCGTCCAACTCGGCAACAACCGTCAGGCCTGCGAGACCGGGAACGCACCGGCTCAGGGCGAGTACCGATTTGACGACCTGCGCGTCCGAGCCGCCTTCGGCTCTTAGGACGATGGCGGACCTCGCGGACTGCGGGTTGACCTGAGCGAGGTCGCTGACCCTGGTCGACAGGCCGGAGCGCACGACCAGCCGTGAGGTCTTGAGGTCGGGGACGGCACCGCGAAGCTCCTCGGACACCTCGACGACGTCATCGGGTGTTAGCAGCACAATGGCCTGATTCTTCTCACTGGCATTTGCCTCGACCAACTCCGAGACCACCGAGGAGACCTTGTCGCTGGAGCCGATGATCAGGGAATGACCGCGTTCGATAACCAGGGACCGGCCACGGCGAAGGGACTCCACGCGGGTGTCGATGGCTGACGAGACGATGCCGATGATGGTGGCTGCCAGGAAGATGCCCGCGATGGTGACCATGAGCATCACCAGGCGAAAGCGGTTGCCCTCATCTCCGGAGAACGTCCCAGGATCCAGCGAGCGAGTCATGGCAAACCACAGGCCCTCGAGGAAGCTCGTCCCCTCATCATTGGGCCCAAGGCCGGTCAGGCTAAGGATCCCTGCGATGAGTAGGAAGAAGGCGAAGGCCACCAGACCCAGCCAGGCAAGGACCGCCCACATGCTTCGCGCAAGCGTGTTGTCGAACCAGTATCGAAGCCTCTGCTGCCAGCTGAATCCGTCGGTCATGGCGCAATCAG
>JAULZL010000083.1:0-8402 GCA_032117355.1 Candidatus Nanopelagicales bacterium | reverse complement strand
ACATGGCCGATCTCGGTGCAGATCTGGTCACCTGGAGCGGGCACAAGATGCTTGGGCCGACCGGCATTGGGATGTTGTGGGGCACGTCGGATGTCCTTGACGCTATGCCGCCCTTCCTCACCGGCGGATCGATGATTGCAATGGTGTCAATGGACCACAGCACCTTCGCGCCCGCACCGCAGAAGTTCGAGGCGGGGACACCCATGGTTGCCCAGGCCGTCGGCCTGGCTGCGGCCGCGCGATACCTACAGGAACTTGGCATGGATGCTGTAGCCGAGCACGAGCACCTGCTCACCGGCTACGCGCTCAAAGGACTCGCCGACATCCCGGGCGTCCGGGTAATTGGGCCGGTGGACAATGTCGACCGGGGGAGTGCCATCTCATTCGTGGTCGACGGCCTGCACCCGCACGACGTCGGCCATGTGCTTGACAGCCTGGGAATCGCCGTCCGCGTCGGTCATCACTGCGCCTGGCCCACCTGCCGACGGTTCGAAGTCCCTGCCACCACCAGGCTGTCGCCATACATCTACAACGACGAGCAGGACATCGACGCGATGCTTGCGGGCATCACCGTTGCTCAGGACTTCTTTGGGGTGCGGCCATGACGGCCGGAGCCAAGCGCGGCTGTGGATCCAGGGCGCTTTTCACTGTGCCTCGAGGGAATGGATTCGCCCGATGAACCTCGAGGGCATGTACCAGGAAATCATCCTGGACCACTACAAGCATCCACGCGGTCGACACCGCTTGGCGCACCCGCGTGGATCCGCATTCCACGTCAACCCCACGTGCGGTGACGAGATCACCATTGAGGTCGCAGCCGATGAGGATGGCGGGCTGCTGATCGGCTACGAGGGTCAGGGTTGCTCCATCTCGCAGGCGAGTGCCAGCGTTCTCAGCGAACTCGCCACCGGTCAGACACCCGAGCAGGTTGAACGGCTTCGGAATGCCTTCCTCGAACTCATGCACGGCCGGGGCACCATCGAACCCGATGAGGAAGTCCTCGGCGATGCGGTCGCTTTCGCCGGAGTAGCCAAGTACCCCGCTCGGGTCAAGTGCGCCCTCCTGGCGTGGATGGCCCTTCAGGATGCCCAGATCAAGTCCGGACTCATCGATACAGGGAGTGACCATGGAAGCAGCGACTGACGATGACGTCCTTGAGGCAATGAAGGATGTCGTCGACCCTGAACTCGGTATCAATGTCGTGGATCTCGGACTGGTCTACGGCGTGGGCGTGGACGACTCCAATATCGCGACAATCGATATGACCCTGACGTCAGCGGCCTGTCCGCTGACAGATGTCATCGAGGACCAGATGCGCTCGGCGCTCACCGCGGTCGTCGCTGACTTCCGAATCAATTGGGTATGGATGCCCCCGTGGGGACCGGACAAGATCACCGACGACGGCCGGGAGATGCTGCGGGCCTTGGGCTTCAACGTCTAGCGCACGATTCGCGGATCTTCGTCGTCATCCGGGCAGTGATTCGGGGCCTAGAATCAGCGAGTCATGATCTCCGCAACCGGCATTGAGTTGCGCGCCGGTGCACAGTTGCTGCTTGCTGATGCGTCGATGCGCGTCGCCAAGGGCGACCGAGTGGGCCTTGTCGGCCGCAACGGAGCTGGCAAGACGACCCTGACCAAGTGCCTGGCAGGGGAGACCGTCCCGGCGCAAGGCGCCATCAATGCCACCGGCACCGTGGGCTACCTCCCGCAAGACCCCCGTTCCGGGGACCCGGAGGAGCTCGCGCGCGACCGAATTCTCAGTGCCCGGGGCCTGCAGGACGTCGTGCGTCGGATGCACGACGCCTCGCTGAAGATGGACCATCCCGATCCAGCGGAACGGGATCGAATGATTGCTCGGTACAGCCGGGCGGAGGCCGAGTTCGAGGCGCTCGGCGGGTATGCGGTCGAATCGGAGGCAGCGACCATCGCCGCTTCGGTAGGACTGCCGGAGCGGGTCCTGGGCCAGCCGCTCGGGACCCTGTCGGGCGGGCAGCGTCGCCGCGTTGAACTCGCCCGGATTCTTTTCATGGGCCCAGATGTCCTGCTTCTCGATGAGCCGACGAATCACCTCGATGCTGATTCGATCAGGTGGCTGCGAAAGTACCTGTCCTCCTATGAGGGCGGTTTCATCGTGATCAGCCACGACACCACCCTGCTGGACGATGTGGTCAACAAGGTCTGGCACCTTGACGCCAACCGCCGGGAGATCGATGTCTACGCCATGGGCTGGTCGGCGTATCTGACAGCCCGGGAAACAGATGAGCGCCGTCGCCGACGCGAACGCCGTAATGCCGAGCAGCAGGCCGACGCGCTGCGCAGCCAGGCGGAGAAGATGCGAGCCAAGGCCACCAAGGCCAAGGCAGCCCAGGGGATGCTGAAGCGAGCCGACAGCCTGCTCGCCGGCGCGGCAGACGTGCGAGCCGCGGACCGCGTCGCAAAACTGCGCTTCCCCACCCCCAAGCCATGCGGCCGCGTCCCCCTCACCGCCAGTGGACTATCGCGCTCCTATGGCTCGTTGGAGGTTTTCACCGATGTCGACCTCGCGATTGATCGCGGCTCGCGAGTGGTGATCCTGGGGCTCAATGGTGCTGGCAAGACGACCCTGCTGCGAATCTTGGCGGGCCTCGACACCCCCGATACCGGAGAGGTGCAGCCTGGTCACGGCGCCGTGATCGGCTACTACGCGCAGGAGCACGAGACCCTCGATCCGAAGGCCACGGTGCTGGGCATGATGCAGCACAGTGCACCCGATCTCGATGACACCAGGCAGCGAACCGTGCTCGGATCATTCCTGTTCTCCGGCGACGACGTGGCCAAGCCGACCTCTGTGCTCTCGGGCGGTGAGAAGACGCGGCTGGCCCTGGCCTGCCTGGTCGTTTCCGGGGCGAATGTCCTGTTGCTGGACGAGCCGACCAACAACCTTGATCCGGCCAGTCGCCAGGAGGTCCTCCAGGCACTTCGGTCCTATGAGGGATCGGTCGTCTTGGTAACCCATGATCCGGGTGCCGTTCACGCCCTGGCACCCGAGCGCGTTCTCATCCTGCCGGATGGCGATGAGGATCTGTGGAATGACGAGTACAGCGACTTGGTTGAGCTGGCATAGGAGGTAGTGCGACATGGTCGATTTGGGAACGCAGGACGGGGTCAACGTGCAGCGGCATGGTGCCGTCCTGACCGTCACCCTGGCTCAGCCGGAGAACCGCAATGCCCAGACGCCGGCGACTTGGCGCCGATTCGCGGAGGTCGAATCCTTCGTCGATGACGAGATTCGCGTGGTGTTGCTGCGAGCCGAGGGCAAGAGCTTCTCGGCCGGGCTTGATCGACGGATGATGACGGTGGACGGGGTTCCGGGGGAGCCGTCGATCCTGTCCCTTGGCGGTCTGTCCGCGAAAGACGTCGACGGATTTATCCGACAGGCTCAGGCGGGCTTCACCTGGTGGGGTCGCACCCATGCCATCACCATCGCAGCGGTGCACGGTCACGCGATCGGCGCAGGATTCCAGTTGGCGCTCGCCTGTGACCTGCTGGTCGTGGCAGATGACGCTCAGTTCGCGATGCGGGAGACCTCCCTGGGATTGGTCCCCGACCTCGGTGGCACCTATCCGCTCGTTCGCCGCCTGGGGTACGCGCGTGCCCTCGAACTCTGCGCGAGCGGTCGCTTCATCTCCGCCCGCGAGGCTGTTTCCCTGGGCCTGGCACTGTCAGAGCACCCGGTGGCTGACTTTGACGACGCGGTGTCGAACCTGGTCGATTCCCTGCAGCAGGCACCAGCCGGTGCCGTACGCGAGCTAAAGCCACTCCTGCGCAATGCCGTCGATGCGTCGCACGAGCAGCAACTCGCTGCAGAACGAACCTCTCAGTACGCCCGCATCGAGGATCTCCGCCAGCTGCTGGGGGACTAGATGAGCATCGACAACGCTTGGATGGCCTACCGGGCCATGACCCGGGACCGGTCGGTGTCCCAGCAGAAGATCAGTCGGGCTGTCGTCCGCCGGATCCTTGGGTACGCCCGGCCGTACCGGGTGCTGGTGACCTTCTTCCTGATCACGCTGGTGCTGACCTCCCTGCTGAGCGTTGCGCAGCCACTTCTCTTCCGCCGGATCATCGATCAGGGGATTAGCAAGGGTGATTCGCAGGTCGTCACGGTCACCGCACTGCTGGTCGCCCTGATCGCAATCGCAGACGCCGGTCTAGGTTTGGTGGGTCGCTACTACTCGTCCCGAATTGGAGAAGGGCTCATCTTCGACCTGCGGACTCAGGTCTACGACCACGTCCAGCGCCAGTCCATCGCGTTCTTCATGCGTGCCCAGACGGGCGCCCTCATCTCCCGACTTAACAACGACGTGATCGGCGCCCAGCAGGCATTCACGTCGACCCTCGGCGGGGTCATCGGCAACCTGATCTCCCTTGTCATCGTGCTGGTCACGATGCTCATCCTCTCCTGGCAGGTAACCCTGGTCTCCTTGCTGCTGGTACCGCTCTTCCTGCTTCCCGCCCGTTGGATGGGCCGTCGGTTGCAGACGATGACCCGGGAGTCAATGCAGCTCAACGCCGACATGAGTGCCCAGATGTCCGAGCGATTCAATGTCGCGGGCGCACTCCTGGTGAAGCTATTTGGACGCCCGGAGGATGAAGCCGCATCCTTCTCCGGAAAGGCCGAGCGGGTGCGCGATATCGGCATCCGAATGGCGATGGCGAATCGATGGTTCTTCACCGCCCTCACCCTGGTGGCGAGTCTGGCGACGGCGATCGCCTACGGACTCGGCGGAAACCTGGTGGTGACGGGCGTGCTCACCCTGGGCACCTTGCTTGCCCTCGTCGGACTCCTCGCTCAGCTGTACGGGCCGCTGACCGCGCTGTCCAATGTCAGAGTCGACGTGATGACGGCCCTGGTCTCCTTCGAGCGAGTCTTTGAGGTGCTTGATCTACCCGCCTTAGTTACCGAAGCTCCCGACGCCAAGCCCCTGAAGGCCGGGCCGCTCGACGTGAACTTCGATCAAGTGACCTTCCGTTACCCGGCAGCCCATGAGGTGTCCCTAGCGTCACTGGAGTCCGTCGCCCGCGAGGAAGCGCCGCATGCGGGCACCGACGTTATTCGCGATCTGAGCTTCCACGTCCCCGAGGGCACCATTACCGCCATCGTCGGTCCCTCTGGGGCCGGCAAGACCACGGTCAGCGCGTTGGTGACTCGTCTGTATGACGTGACAGCGGGCGCTGTTCGTATCGGTGGCGAGGACGTGCGCGACACCACCCTGGCCTCGTTGCAGGAGGCCATCGGAGTCGTGACCCAGGACGCCCACATGTTCCACGACACCATCCGATCCAACCTTCGCTACGCCAAGCCCGATGCGACGGACGAGGACCTCATGCAGGCGTGTGCGGCCGCGCAGATCTCCGATTTGATGTCCTCACTTCCCAACGGGCTGGACACCGTGGTGGGGGACCGTGGCTACCGGCTTTCCGGCGGCGAAAAGCAGCGCCTCGCCCTTGCGAGACTTCTGCTGAAGGCACCGCGTGTCCTCATCCTTGATGAGGCCACGGCCCACCTCGACAGCGAGAGCGAGGCTGCCGTGCAGGTTGCCCTCGACGATGCCCTCCAGGGCCGAACCTCGATCGTCATCGCGCACCGCCTGTCGACGATCCGCAAGGCAAACCAGATCCTCGTGATGGTGGATGGTTCCGTCGTGGAGGCAGGCACCCACGAGGAGTTACTCGCTCGGGCAGGCGCATACGCAGACCTCTATCGGACGCAGTTCAGCCAGGAGGAGCTTCCCGAGTAGCGGTCTCCCTTGCCTGATCCTCCTCGCGTGCCTCCCGGCGGAGAAACACCAACCAGCCCCCCATGGCGACGAGGGCGAAAAGCAGCCACTGCACCGCGTAGGAGATGTTTTGGCCCTCGTCAATGGTAGGCACGGGCAGCGAGGTCAACGTGGGGTCGTCTGCCTCCAGCGCCTGCAGGTAGCCATCGACGTCGCTCCCACCGGGCAGGGCGTCAGGGTCGACGCCGGCCAGCATTCCCGCTGGTAGGCCCGATTGGTCCTCCGCTGGGACGTCCTCAAACTGGCGCCAGGATGCTTCTACGCGGATTGAGCCGACCGGGCTCGGCGGAATAGTCGGCAATTCGGTTGCTGGGCCTGATGCAGGGATCCACCCTCGGCTGATCCACATCGTCCGGCCGTCGGAGGTCTCGAATGGGGCAAGAACCCAATAGCCATTGGCACCGTTCAGGGGGCGCTTGCGTACGACGAGTTCGCGACTAGGCAGGTATTCCCCGCTGACCGTGATCCGCTGCCATGGTCGGATGGAGTCGACTGCTGCTCCCGAGGGGAGGTCGATAGCCACCGCCAACTGCGCGGACTCCAGGGCCGCCCGCTGGATGCGCTTTTCCTCGGCCCGATGCCATTGCCAGCGGCTGAGCAAGCCGAAAGCCACGATGGCCACGATCACAAGAGCGGTGAAACCCAGCCACCGCCGGGTTCTCAGCAGAGCGAACACGCTGCAGCCTGAACGGGGTGAATCGACTAGACGGTCCGGCTGATGTCTGGAGCATCCTGGCTTGGCCATTGGCCGCTCTCCAGGGCAAGACGCGCCGGCTCGACTTCCCCGACCTCACCAGGCTCGTCGTTCTCACGACCCGCGTTTGCGATCACCACTGCGAGGTAGGGAAGGATCACCGCACCTGAGATGAAAACCCACCTGGGCCACCCAGGAACGATGATCGCCGCGATGACGCATGCGGTGCGGATCCCCATCGAAATGAGGTATCTGCGAGTGCGCCCGGTCTGCTCACGGCTCAGCCCACGCTGAGCGTCCGTGATGGTGAATACCTCAGCCTCATCGGGTGCGCGTTTCACGTCTGCAGGTTATGCCAGATCGACAGACCGCGCTCCCTGGGAGGGTCCGGCCTCGTGGCTGGTCGTGCGTGGCGAGCGCCATGGGGCTGATCGCCACCGCGGTGCTAGGTTCCCGGCATGAATCGGACGTATGGGCTCACAGAGGTCGTCGGAACCTCACCAGAGGGCGTCGACGACGCCATTCGCAATGCGGTCGAGCGCACGTCCAAGACTGTGCGCCACGTTGACTGGTTCGAGGTCACCCAGGTTCGCGGCTACGTCCGAGATGGCAAGGTGGACCATTTCCAGGTCTCGCTCAAGGTCGGCTTCCGCATGGAAGACAATCCCTGACCCGATCCGCAGTCAGCGAGCCTCGCTTGCCGAGGTGAAGTTCATCCCCTCGATAGAGATGGCGGGCATCGTCACCCGGTTCGCGTAGTCGGCCATTTCGCGCGGGAGAGTTCGTTCGGACGGAGCAGCCGCGATAACCCGGTTGAGCATGGACAGCGGTGAATCGTTGAATCTGAAGTTCCCGCTGGCTCCGATGATCTCACCATGTCGGATGACGTATACCCCGTCGCGAGTCAGGCCCGTCAGAAGCATCCGCTGCGGATCGACCATTCGGTTGTACCAGACGCAGGTAAGCAGCAGACCCCGATCGATTCCGCTCACGAGTTCGTCGATGGACGCGGCCTCCGGTGCCGCATCCAGTCGGAGGTTCCCGATCATCGGAGTGTTCTCGATGCCCAGCGACTGCGCGTCGAAGCCAGTGGTGTGGAGGTGCTTCAGCAGTCCAGCAGATATCCACTCCGTACGGCGAAGGTCACGGCCATTGTCGAAGACGCTTGCCTGTCGACTCGAGAACCCAGTGGCGGCGAAGGGCTGGGTTGGCATCAGCACATCCGACGGATCTGACGAGAGCGTGATTCGGCTATTGGCAACGTGCTGACCCAGGCGCGTACCACTCTCGGCATCGTGAAAGGCCGTCCTGCCTTCGACGGCATCACGGGCACCCGCGGCCCACAGCAGATCGACCATGAGGTCGCCGATCGCTCCCGGCGGAAGCACCACGTCGTGACGTCCCGGTGCTATGTCTACGGCCGTCCCCTGCCAGGCCAGCTCACGCGAAACATCCTGGCGGAGCCGCTCCCAGAAGGACTCGCCGAGGTCCGCGACTGCACTGCCATGCCAGGTGGATCGCTCGCGCTGATTACCCTTCGCGGTGACCTCGAACCTGTCAGCAGCCTGGGTGAACCGACGTCGGGCACCGTTTGAGGTGGCTAGCCAGAGCGTGCTCGACTCCCTCTCCAGGTAGCCGAAGGTCTCCACGGCCGAGGACTGGGACCACGTGAGGAAGTCGCCGAGGCCCAGGACAGTAGCCGAAAGATCGTCAGGGGCGACGACAGTTGCCCGGTCGCCAAAGTCCGAATCGGCGTTGTCGTACCGGGCATCGGTGGCATCTGGGGCGGCTTGAGCCGATGCGGCAAGTGCCTCTACATCGCGCACCAATGCGGTGAGCTCGGCGTCGGTGGTCACACTGCGAGCCACGCTCGCCGTCGCCACACCCTC
>JAULZL010000082.1:0-19845 GCA_032117355.1 Candidatus Nanopelagicales bacterium | reverse complement strand
CTTTATGTTCGCTCTGGCCACCGACGCCGCAGCCGCGCGGGATCCAGACCGTCTGGTCCTGGCCGTAGGTCGCCTTGATCAGGTCCGAGACCCGCTGCGCTCCCGGTTTCGGGGTCGGATCGCACTGCGCCTGGCCCTCGTAGGTGGCCGCAACGTCATAGGTCGGCGGGACGGCAACCGGCATGGCGGGCGTGGCCGCCGCGGGAAGCCCGGTCCCAGGAACGGGCGCACCTGCCGCCACCCCCGTCCACGTACTGGACTCCCACCCGGAGGGCGCATCCTCCGCGGCCGCTTGCGGAGCGATCCCGAGGCAGGCGACAAGGCCGGCCGCGAGCAGGCCCGCGCTCAGCGTGCACCGACCGCGCCCCGGGCGCAACGGCATGGGAGCATGCCGTTCGACATTGCTGCGGACGGACCAACGACGGAGCACCGCCCCATCGTGACACGCGTGTGACAGAAGTGACGAATACGCACGCCGACGCCCCGAATTATGGAAGACGAGGACTCAATGCTGGAGGACACCGCGGTTGAGCGCGTCCTAGTCGTGACCGCTCATCCGGACGACGTCGACTTTGGCGCCGGCGGCACCATCGCCACCTGGACCAGGGCCGGGATTGACGTGACCTATTGCATCGTCACCGACGGGGATGCCGGCGGCTCGGACCCGGGCGTGCCCCGCGAGGAGATCCCCCGAATCAGGCGCGCCGAGCAAACTGCCGCGGGCAAGGTCCTCGGGGTGACGGATATCCGCTTCCTCGGCTATCGGGACGGCGAGCTGACGGTGACACATGAACTTCGCCGCGACATCAGCCGCGTCATTCGGCAGGTGCGTCCCCAGCGGATGGTCATCCAGTCCCCTGAGCGCAACTGGGAGCGCATCTACGCGTCCCATCCCGATCACCTTGCGGCCGGTGAAGCCGCAACCTTTGCGGTGTACCCCGACGCCCGGAACCCCTTCGCCCATCCCACCCTGCTCGCCGACGAAGGGCTCGACGCCTGGTCGGTTCCCGAGCTGTGGGTCATGGGTGGCCCGCACCCCAATCACTACTTCGATGTCACCGAGAAGTTCGACCTCAAGATCGAAGCCCTACGGGCACACCACAGCCAGGTCGAGCACATGGAGGATCTGCCGGGCCGCGTCCGTCAGTGGATGGAGTGGGCGGCGAACGCGGGTGGAATGCCAGAGGGCAGGTTGGCTGAAGCCTTCCTAGTAGCCAACACCGCCTAGGAACGAATAACGAATTTCCCTTGCACCGCAGGGTACGTGGGCTATTTTCCTCTCGTCAGATCCCCGCTCCCGTCCACACGTCGTCGGACGAGGACTCGAGAGGAGAGAGCCAGTGGCCACAAGTTCGACGATGTCCTACACCCGGCGACTGGCGCCTTTCTTGGTGTCAGCCGCCCTGCTCCTCCTCGGAACCGGAACGGCCGAAGCCGCCAGGACTGCCGCCCCTACCGAGGCGAACCTCCTCACCGCTGCTGAGGCCCAGGGAGCCGCGGGCTATTCCGGATCACTCACCGAATCACCCGGCCCAGCCATGACAGGAATCCTCATGCGGCAGTACGTGGGGGCCGAGGATCCCTCCGACATGTTCAGCGTCATGGTCATTTCATTCACCGCCAAGCCGTCGGCAAAGGTCTCCAAGCGTGAACTGGAGAAAGCAAAGAAGCAGGCGCAGCAAGCACGGGCTGAGGCTGGCATGGAATGCAAGGTCGTCGAGCAAGCAGGCACCAAATACACGATCGTGTGCTGGAGCGAGGACATGGTGTCGGGCATCTCGGGGGACGTCTCGAAGAACGTCGTCGTCACAGCTACGTCCATGCACGCCGCCGGCGAGGACGGCGTCACCGAGGCGATGAAGTCCCAGGCCGGCAACGAGGCAAAAGGCTTGCGAAACGCTCAACGCAAGAGGCTTTAGGGAGTTTCGTGATTCGGGCGACCGCCATCATCGCCGTCTTCGTCGGGATGACGGCGGTCGGCTTGGTCGTGCCTGCGGAAGCCATCCCGCAGGCACGTCAGTCCGTTCTCGCGGGCAGCGACGCAGCAGGCGCCATCGCTGCTGCCCTTGCCCAGGCTGACCGCACCGGCGTCACCTACATGACGGACGGATCTCAAACATTCCAGCGCAATGCAGCGCGAACGGTTGTCGCCGAGATCGAGGGCGGCAAGGTCTCGACGATGTACGTGCGCCAGGGCGCGCGAGCCTCACTGCTCCTTCCGTCACGTGACCTGGCCAAGAACACCTCCATCCGAAAGCAGGTGTGGGCTGCCTACGGGGTGGGCAAGGATCCCTACCGAGCGTTGGTCCTCGAGGACTCACGCGACATCGACTCCTACACCGATCCGTTCACGGCCTACCTGGGCATCCCGGGTCTCGAGGTGTCCGTTGACACCCAGGGCAGGGCGCAGGAGTTGACCTTCGACGGCCAGCGACTACTGAAGGTCGTCAACTGGACCGCGCCACAGGCCATTCCACCTGCAAGTGACCGCGTTCTCAGCATGGATGCATTCGCCACCGTCGACTTCGTGGAGATTTCGGCTAGCTTCCTGCAGACCGTCATGGAGGAGTTGGCGGAAGTCGCCAGCGGCGCCCCCGGCTACCGGAGCGCCCCGGTTCAGGTCCTCCGCCGAACGGCTCGAATCTCCGGCTGGCAGGCCCGAAATACCCGGACCGGGCTGTCGTTGACCCAAACAGACGGCCTTGGGGCAACCTGGCGCGTGGAGGTGGTGGCCGGTCGACAGTCTGCCTACCTGAAGTCCATGCGGCTGCTGGCACACCCTGCGGTCATGCCGGAGGAAACCGCTTCAATCCGTGCAACCCTGGGTCTGGAGGCCCTGGGGTACATCGGTCTCATCGCCTGCCCGCTGCGGTGCACGTTGGATGCTGTGGCCGTCCCGGTAACCCTCGAAACGGCAATTCCCACGATCGCTCGGACGCTGAACGGGTATGGACTGACGAACGCCACACCGGGGCCGGACTACGCCCGAGGAGGGGACAGCACCTTTGCTTCCATCGGGGTGACCGGCTCGAGTAGCGCCTTCAAGGCAAGCTTCGCCCTCGCCAAGGACGGGCAGTGCGTACCCGTCGACTTCACCGGACCGGGAGTGGCCCGGATCCCGGCGTCGGTGGAAGTCAAGGCGGGAGCACTCGGCCCACTCGGCACCTGCGCCTAGCGGGCACCCGCGGGATCGTGCTCGCTACCAGAGAACCGCGATGACCACATTCGCCAGGGTCAGCGCCCCGATGATCCCCCACAGGGCAACCTGAGGGGGCTGCTTGCGTCGGCCGATGAATGCCAGCACGGTGATTACCAGGACGATGAGCAGTTTCGCGCTGACCTTCGCCATGTCGAGTTCCTCGTCCAGCGAACCCGCCTCGGCGATGCCCACGAGAGCGACCCCGGTCACTAGTTGGGTCAGGGCTCCGTGCAGCATCGCCGGGTTGACGCCCTTCTCAGCAGAGGACATCTGGACGATGAAACCGCCGAGCAGGCTGGCGAGGCCGACGAAGTGCAGGATCAGGACGAGGTTGTAGACGAGCTGCATGGTGTGCCTTTCCGTTGACAGGTTGCGCGGAGCAGCGTTGTGGAGGTCGGCCGCGGGACTCCGTTATGCAGGGTACCGATTCACCTGCGTTGGACACTGATCGTGGGCTTGGACCCAGCCGTGGGCACGACCACAGTTAGAACGTAACCGGACGTCGTCGTCGCCCGAGACCAATCGAGGGTGCACTCCTCGAGCAGATTCGTGCCCAGCCCGACTTGGGTCGACATGGACGCATCCGATTGGCCGTCGTTGGTGACAACGAGGGTGACCAGGCCACCTTCCCCCTCGGAAATGGTCAGCTCAACATGTTCGGCGCCGCTGTGACGTACTGCGTTGGAGATGGCCTCTGTCATCAGGTCAACGATGACGGCGCCAGCGATGGGATCGCCCTCCAGCGCGGTGCGGGCGGACGCGCCAATGTCTGACGCCACGGTGCAAATTCCCCCCCATGTTCCCTCGATGCGGGCAAGGGCCAGGTCGAGTGAGGGTGCCTCCATGTCTTCGACGTCAAGCACGTCGACGACCGAACGCAGTTCCCGGCGGATGTCCGTGACGAGCTCCCCACTGGGCTCCCCTGCTCGGACGGCAGTTTCAAGTCGCAATGCCGCAGAGGTGACCGCCGATTGCATTGGTCCATGCAGGGCCCGCGCAAGGGCCATCTGTTGCAGCCAACGGGCCTGCCGAAGGCGGACGAGTTCGCGACGAAGGTGCTCAGTCGACTCGGCCAGTTCTCGTTCTGAGGTCTGCTGCTGGCGCAGGATCGCCGTGACGAGCGCCACGAGAAGCACGATGCCGGAGGTGAAGAGGCCACCGCCGACGATGAACAGCACGCCGCCCGACGTAGGGCTCAGGAAAAGGCTGCCAGCGAAGATCGAGAGGTAGCCGATGACGAGGCCGGAGACAACCACGAGCACGAGGGCCGTCCACGGGCTGGTGCGGGTCAACGCTCGAGCCAGGATCAGGTTCGCCATGGTTGACCACAGCAGCACGGACACAAACACTGCGATCGTGACGGGAATGCCCTGTGAACCCGTAACACCCGCGGCAATCGTAAGCATGAGCAGCCCCATGAACGCTGCGGCAAGCAGCGGACGTAGCGGCGGTCGATCGACCATTTGCCTGGCCACCTGCTGCCAACCAATACGAGCATCGTTGATGAACGACCGTGGGGCATCGGGGGCTGGCACGGATTGCGCCAGCTCGTGGCTCATCGGTCGGACCACATCACTCGCCAGGCGCTGGAGTTCGGCAACGGACTCAACCCCCTGCACCGCGTCTAACCCGGTCAACTCAGTACGCAGTCGCTCCTGCACACGGGCAAGCGCGTCTTCATTGCGGTTGGTGACCTCGTCGACAATGCGTTCCTGGGTGTCAGCGAGATCATGCTGGATACCGATGAGGGCTGCGAGGGATCGCGTATGTGCACGAAGGGAGCTCACCACGAGCGCTACGACAACAAGAAGCACCATTTGGGTCAACAGGGCGGAAACGATCCGGTAGAGCCAGCGTGGTTCGTCGACAGCGCCGATCGCTACGAGCAGCCCAGTGAGCACGACCCCTCGAACGACCGCTGCCAGGATGAATGCACCGATCGTGATCCATGGTCGAGGCCGAGCTGGGTCACGAAGCAGGGTGAAACGGAGCAGGAGCAGGATCGCGAACATCGCCAGCTGGCTGGCGAGCACCACAAGAATGCGGACGGGGACGGACGCCGATACCGTCCCGGCCGCCGAAAGGTGGCCAGCGACGCCACCGACCAGCGTGATCCAAAAGGCTGGCCAAGTGACCGCATCCGGGCCGCCGATCCGGTTGAATGCTTGGCGCCCAGCGGTCATAGCCGTTCCGGCAGGCTTGTCGTCGCGATGAAGATCCGAACGGCTTCAACACGGGGGTTGATATGGCCCCGGGTATCGAGCCCCAGCAGTCGGAAGATCTGCATCACCCAGCGTTCTACTGACGACAGCCCCGAGTTGGTGCACTGGGCAATGAACTCATTGGTGTAGCCCATCGCCATCAGCCTCAGCACCTCAAGCTGCCGCGGAGAAAGCTCGGCAAGCGGGTTGACCGCCTGAAGATCATCGCGCACCTGGTCAGCCTGATTCGAGAGCACAGACTCAAGCTGCGTCAGTAGATACTCGGTATCGCGGACCTTGTCCTTGCGCAGGAATCCGCATCCTGCGGGAACCTCGCCGCCACCCACACCGGAAGCAAGTGCATTCGGATACTTGGTGAGGATGAGCAGCGCGATATCAGGACGTTGCTTGCTCAGCGCATGTGCGAGATCCAGGCCGCTGGGACCAATGCCCAAGGCGATGTCAATCAGCGCCCCGTCCGGGTCAAACTCCTTAACAGCCCGCCGCGCCTCGAGCACGTCAGCCGCGATCCGCACCTCAAAGCCATGCACCACGAGCGCGTCAGCCAGCAGGCTGGCCATGAAGGGGTCATCCTCGACTACGAGGAGCCGTCGTCCTTGGCCGGGCACATCGGAAGAGTAGATCTCACCCTTCACGCGCCGTCACATGGGTTACGCGTTCCCCTAACCTGACCGGCTGTGCGGTGGACCTGCGGCCGATGGCGGGCACAAGCACGCGTTCTCGAATCGATCAGCATCCGGATTGGTCAGCATCCGGGCTGATACGTGACGGTGACATTGACCCGGAGTGCGCGATTGCCCTTGCCGGAGATGCGGTCGACCCGGACCTGGTACGAGCCCGTGACACCCCTGGACTTCAGATACTTCGCCACAGCCCGGGCTCGCTTGGTCGACAGGGATCGGTCGCTGCTGGGGGAGTTCCGGTTCACGAATCCCACAACCACCGTGCGCTTGCCCGACGTACCCGCCTGCCTGGCCAGCGCATTGAGAGCCTTGCGGCCCTGAGCGCTGATCACCGGTGACATCGAATTGAAGAGCACCCGCCTTGTCGCTTGGCGGCTGACCGCCACCCGTGCCGGCACTACCTGCACCCCCAGCGACAGGCTCCGTACTGCCCCCGACGGCCTCAACCCGTTTGCCTGCAGCGTCTGCGTCCCCAGAGCGAGGCCGGCCGGCACCGGGACCGATCCCGAGTACGACCCATCCGAGCCCACCGTGATCGACCCCAGCTCAGTCGACGGCAGCAGGTACAGCTTCACTTGCGATCCCGGCTTGAAGCCCGTTCCCGATGACTCCGCCGTCGGCCTACCCACGACGCACGCGACGCTGGACGCGGTCGGACCGGACCGGGCGCCCGACTGGATCGACTGCAGAATCAACTGTGCCTGAACCCCTAGCCTCAGCGGATCCCCATTGCCACTACGGCCCGACAGCCGCATCCAGAATCCATCCCCCGACGCAACCAGCCCCGTAGGCGCCGACTGCTCATTCGGCGCCACTTGCACCTGTAAGGGCACTCCGTTGTCCAGCAACAGCGACTGACCCGCCGACACGTTGCCATTGACCCCGTTCAGAATCGGATCAAGGCTGCCCACCGCAGCTGGCGCTGCCGCAGGCGCCGCCGCAACCGGGGTAGCAGTCGTCCCCTGCAGGGCCGCAGTCCACTTCGCGTAGAACACCACGCTGGTGGCCGACAGCACGTAGGACGAGCCCGCCGAGTACACCGTCCCGCTGCCAGCCGCGTCGGTTGTCCAACCCGCGAACGTAGATCCAGCCAGGGTCAGCGAACCGGTATTCCCGAGGACCGTGACCGTCCCCGACGACACATACGCAGTCGAATCCACCGGCACCGAACCGGATGTCGCCCCATTCCCGACGTAACTCACCGTGAACGTTGGAGCCGCGCTGATGGAATTGCTCACGGTGCCCGCGGTGTTGTTGTAGTTGCCGGTCACATCGGTGAAGGACCAGGCATCGGTGGCATAAGTCCCGATCACGGTGTGCGTCGTGCCGGTCAGGTCAAGCCCGGAGAGGGTGGCACCGCCCACGCCAAGACACGAACCCGTCGCCGTGATCGCAGCGCCGGTGAAGGACGCCGCATACGGCGTGACTGTGCAGGTGGGGTTCGCCTTCGACACGGTCACGTTTGCCACGCTCGTGGTGTCGAGGGTGTAAAGGGCGCCACCGCTGCCGCCGGTACAACTGATCGCCCCGGTGGAGATACCCGCACTCGTGGACCCATTGAAGGTGCCGCTGGCACTGCACGTCGGTGCACTCCAGCCAGTGTTGCCGGAGGCAGGATTGGCGACGTTGGTGCTCGCGTTGCCCAGTGTCGTCTGGTAAGCCACCGTGGGCGCGATGGTGCCGGGATTCGTTCCATACGTGTAGGTGTAGCCCGACGGCACGACATAGAGCACCTGCGTGTTGGCCTTCTTGATGAGGATGTTCGACACGTAGGCGTCTAGTACTGCGGCGCCCGTGGACGCACTGAAGCCAAACTTGAAACTCGTCGCCGCCTTCAATTCGTCTGGCTGATCGAACTGCAATGTCGGCGACGTCGGAACCGCGCCACCACCGGCAGGACCGACGTACACGCTTACCTTCGGTGTTGTTGCCGTCGACGGATCGACGACGATGCGCACCTGTCGGGCTGCGGCAGCAGGGTCGCCCCCGAACAGAGTGCCCGGGCTCGTCGTGCCGGCGATCCAGCAGTAGCCGGCTGCCCCATTCTTTGGACTTGATGTGCTCGTGTCGGGTCCACGAACACCGACCATGTTCGGCTGCAGGGCCGCGGCCACCCCGACCTTCCCGGCAGCGCAGCCATTCTGCGCGAAGTACGTGGAGTCGCCATAGCCGCCGTACACGTCGAATCCCACGCCCAGCAGTCCGCCCGGCACACCGGGCTGCGTCTCGCTACTTTCTCCAAGTCGGGCGTACCCCAAGGGAGCCCCTCCTGGGCCGGCGATGTCTGCTGCATTGACACCATCCTTGAGGAAGAAGGCCATCCCATTGCCGGTGACTCCTGGGGAACTGCTCCCGACCATGGACATGGTGAACGAAATATCGAGCCCATACGTGGTCGATTGGGCTTCCTTGTAGAAGATCGAGCCACTCTGTCCCATCACAGCCTTCACCAAGCGAAGTGCACCGGAGCCAGCCGCCGATGGCGAGGTGGAGCAGCCGGGCAGTACCGTCGCATCGGCCAGCGGAATCGCAGTTGCGGACGAGTTCAAGCCGGTCAGGCAGACCGCAGTCCCCGACGCGTTGGCAGTGGACCAGTTTGATGCCTCGGTCAGGGTGCTACCCGTGAACGACTCGGACAGGTAAGCATCCGCGGGTGCCGGCTGAGCAGTGAGCAGCCCTCCCGCGACCACCGAGACCGCAAAGGCCGGGATAAGCATGAGCGTGAGACGCCGCGTCCGGGTCATCGACATACAAGGCTCTTTCTCTCGGTGATGCTTTCCAGCTCACATTGACCGCGCACGGTTACGCCGCGCCGGTTGCCCTGCCGAGAACCGTGCTGGTGCGCGTGGGACTGGTGGGGAAGGTGCGGTACATCGGTTGAAGGTACGAACCGGTCGTCGCTCACAACTCTTACTGGGTGGATAACCCTCGCCCATGCGGCCCGGATGAGGGATTACCCTCACTTCAACCGAAGATCCCAGCGTTGAGGAACCCTCCTACCGGCCTACCGCGCCGTCGGAACAGATACGTGGCGCAAAGCGGTGTCGACCTGGTCCTGGCAGGGCGCCCTACTCCCACTCAATGGTGCCCGGTGGCTTGCTCGTCACGTCGACAACCACGCGATTGACCTCCGGCACCTCGTTGGTGATTCGGGTCGAGATCCGCGCGATCAGTTCATAGGGCAGCCTCGACCAGTCCGCGGTCATGGCATCCTCGCTGGAGACGGGCCGCAGGACGATGGGGTGGCCATAGGTGCGGCCATCCCCCTGCACGCCCACCGAGCGGACATCCGCGAGCAGGACGACCGGGAACTGCCACACCTCGCGATCGAGGCCAGCCGCGGTCAGCTCCTCCCGGGCGATCGCGTCGGCACGTCGGAGAATCTCCAGCCGCTCGGCATCCACCGATCCGACAATGCGGATGGCCAGCCCCGGCCCAGGGAAGGGGTGCCGCCAGACAATCTCCTCAGGCAGGCCAAGGTCCAGGCCGACCTGTCGCACCTCGTCCTTGAAGAGGGTACGCAGCGGCTCGACCAGGGTGAAGGCGAGATCGTCCGGCAATCCGCCGACATTGTGATGACTCTTGATGCTCGCGGTGCCGGATCCGCCACCGGACTCCACCACATCCGGGTAGAGGGTGCCCTGAACGAGGAATTCGACCTGATCGCCGTGGGCACCGGCGTGCTCGACGATGGATCGCGCCGCATCCTCGAAGACCCGGATGAACTCCCGGCCGATGATCTTGCGCTTGGACTCCGGGTCGCTCACTCCGGCCAAGGCCTGGAGGAATCGCTCCCTCGCATCAACGACCACCAGGTTGATGCCGGTGGCCTCGACGTAATCGCGCTCCACCTGCTCGGCCTCCCCCTGGCGAAGCAGGCCATGGTCGACGAAGACACAGGTCAGCTGATCGCCGACGGCTCTATGCACAAGGGCTGCCGCGACGGCAGAGT
This sequence comes from Candidatus Nanopelagicales bacterium, assembly GCA_032117355.1. GTDB lineage: Bacteria > Actinomycetota > Actinomycetes > S36-B12 > S36-B12 > REEB460. The sequence goes on along the minus strand of JAULZL010000082.1, from coordinate 9,789 downwards.
CCACTCCACCCGACAGGCCGCAGATCACCCGGCTGCTACCGACCTGACGCTTGATCACCTCGGTCTGGTCCTCGATCACGCTTGCCATCGTCCAACTCGGCTCGATCCCGGCGAGGTCGTATAGGAAGGCCTCGATAACCGCTTGCCCGTGCGGGCTATGCCTGACCTCCGGGTGGTACTGGACTCCGGCCAGCCGGCGATCGGCATCTTCAAAGGCAGCAACCGGCGCGCCTGGGGTTTCGGCCGTGACGGTGAATCCCGGTGGCTCGGTGACCACCCGATCGCCGTGCGACATCCAGACATCCTGCTGTTGCGGGAGGCCCGCGAAGAGTCGCCCCGGCTCGCGCACCTGCAGGGCCGTGCCACCGAACTCGCGATTACCGTCATGGGCCACGACGCCACCGAGGGCCTGGGCCATCGCCTGGAAGCCGTAGCAGATGCCCAGGACGGGGATGCCGAGGGCGAGGATCGCCGGGTCGAGGTGCGGGGCACCAGGTTCGTAGACACTTGACGGACCGCCGCTAAGGATCAAGGCTGCCGGGCCCACTGCCGCTACCTCGTCCGCGGTGATCGAGTGCGGGACGATCTGGGAGTAGACCCGGGCCTCGCGGACCCGGCGCGCAATGAGTTGCGCGTATTGGGCGCCGAAATCTACGACGAGGACGGTCGGCTGGGCTTCCGGCACTCACGCAGCCTATTGGCCCGCGCCGGTCGCTAAGCCGGTGCCAGCGCGAACCCGGCACAAGGGGCGCAACCTCGCCGCCGGCGCTTCGGATGGGTGCGATTCCTTATTCGTCACTCGCGGCGAACACTCGTTACTCGCGGCGAACACTCGTTACTCGCGGCGAACACTCGTCACTCGCTGCGAACGAGGCGGACGTCTAGGGCCTTGAATCGCGCGAAGCCTCGGTCAGCCGTCACCAAAGCCGCCCTCATGTCAATGCAGGCGCTGGCGAGCAGAGCGTCGTGCAGGTCGCCGCCTACAAAACCCTGCCCCCTCACGAGGTCTTCGAAGATCGACCATCGGCCAGGACCGGCCTCGGTCATTCGAATCAATGGCGATGCAAGGACGCTTTGCAGCGCCTCGACGGCGTCGTCGAGGGTCTCCGGGGCCGCGAAGATCCGCCGGTTGGTAACGACTCGCAGGAATCCGACGGCCACTTCCGGGAGCAGCGCCACCGGTTCAGTCCCGATACGCAAACGATCGATTGCGGTCCGCGCAACGGAATGGAGCGACGTGTCAGGGCGTACGGCGTAGACCAGGACATTGACGTCAAGGCAGAGCATTACGACCGTCGGCATCATCGAGGTAATCGCGAACAGCGCTGTTGTCAGAGAGATCGAGATCGACGACCAGGCCGGGCGCCTGGCGTGACACGAACAACGGGGGAAGCGGCTCGGAGACGGGGGCGGACTGGAGCGCAACCCGCAGTGACTCCTCAATGAGGGAGGTCACCGAGCAGCCTCGCTGGGCTGCCGTGGCCTTCGCCAATCGGTAAAGCGAATCTTCAATATTGAGCGTCGTTCGCACAGCGGCAGATTAACAGGCAGGTGACAGAAATCTGCCTCACAACGGAATGGCACCAACACACCCCGCCCAACACCACTCGACCGAACGAAAAAGCCAGCGACTGCCTAGGTCGCGAAGGCGCCGAGCAGCAGGAGCACCAGGAGGATGAACAGGTCGACTAGGAGGCCGATGACAACGGCCGCGATCAGCCAGTTCTTCGCCCGCGCACGCGCCCGGGCCGCCCCTTCCAGATCCGCCGCTTCGATCAGGCTCGCACAGCGGAGGGAGTGGTAAACCGCAACCAAACCAAGGGGCAGGAAGCACAGGGCCGCAGTGGCGATGGACCAGCCCAGCAAGGACGGGCGGGGCGCCGAAGGGGTCGGGCGCGGGCCCAAATCCGGGGAGACGTCTGCGGTGGCCATGACCCCCGCACCATATCGGGAGACACGCGGCGAGAGTTTTCACTTTCCCGCCCGAAATCAGTCTTGGCCCCCTACCGTCATCTCCATCACATGCTCACCCGGCGACTCGCGAAAGGGCATCCATTAAATGCACATCTCCGTAACGGTTGACGGCACCGCCTACCAGGCCGATGTCGAACCACGGACCCTCCTGGTCCACTGGCTTCGTCAGGGCATCGGCAAGGTCGGCACAGTCGTCGGCTGCGATACCTCGAACTGCGGCGCCTGCACCATCCTGCTGGACGGCCGCAGCGTCAAGTCCTGCAGCGTCCTGGCCGTCCAAGCCGATGGCTGCAGCGTCACCACCATTCAGGGCCTCTCCGACGGCAACGAATGGCATCCCGTCCAGACCGCCTTCAAGGAGTGTCACGGCCTGCAGTGCGGGTACTGCACTCCCGGCATGGTGATGTCGACGGTCGACCTGCTTTCGGAGAACCCGAACCCGTCCGAGTCCGAGATTCGCGAGGGCCTCGAGGGGAACCTGTGCCGGTGCACCGGCTACCACAACATCGTCAAGTCGGTGTCCTACGCCGCTGAGCTCATGGGAGGTGCGTCAAAGTGACCGAAGTCCTCGACACCGGGACGGCTCTTGGCCGTCCGATCCGCCGCAAGGAGGACGCACGACTCCTCCACGGCCAGACCAACTGGACCGACAACATCCAGTTGCCCGGCACCCTGCACATGGCCATCCTGCGCAGCCCGATGGCCCATGCGCGCATCACCAAGCTGGACGTATCCGGCGCGCTGAGTCGTCCCAATGTGGTCGCAGCATTCGGAGCCGCCGAACTCGGCGACCTCAATGGCTCCGTCCCCTGCGTGTGGCCGGTTACCGACGACATCGTGATGCCAGCCTTCCCCGCCCTGGCCGTTGACAAGGTTCGCCATGTCGGTGACTGCGTAGCCGTGGTGCTCGCCATCACCCCCGAAGCCGCAGCCGATGCCCTCGAGGCAATCGACGTGGAGTACGACGCACTTCCCGCGGTCGTCAACATGGAGTCGGCCATCGCCGATGGCAGCGCGCTCGTGCACGACGACAAGGGCACGAACACCTGCTACGTCTACAACCTCGGAGGGGGCTACGAGGAGGCAGCGGCCAAGGCCGACGTCATCGTCAAGCGTCGCTTCATTAACCAGCGACTGATCCCGTCCTTCATGGAGCCGCGTTCGGTCGTAGCCGCGCCCATGGGCATGAGCGAGGAGATCACGGTTTGGTCGGCCACCCAGGTGCCACACGTGCTTCGCGTGCTCCTGACCCTGGTGACCGGCATCCCGGAGAACAACCTGCGCATCATCGCCCCCGACGTGGGCGGTGGATTCGGCGGGAAGTTGCAGTGCTACCGCGAGGAAATCCTCGTCACCCAACTGGCACGCAAGCTGGGTCGGCCGGTGAAGTGGACGGAGACCCGCAGCGAGAACATGGTCGCAACCCACCACGGTCGCGACCAGATCCAGGACATCGAGATCGCAGCCAAGTCCGACGGCACTTTCGTCGGCCTCAAGGTCACCCTGATCGCCAACATGGGCGCCTACCTGCAGATCATCACCCCGGGCGTTCCACTGCTGGGCATGTTCATGTTCCCGGCCATCTACAAGATGGACGCGTACAACTTCACCTGCACTGGCGTCTTCACGAACACCACCCCAACGGATGCCTACCGGGGTGCTGGCCGACCGGAGGCCACCTTCGCGATCGAGCGGATCGTGGACGAGCTCGCCGCCGAGCTCGGCATGGAGCCGATGGAACTGCGCCAGAAGAACTGGATCAAGAATGACGAGTTCCCGTTCACGACGGTCGCGGGCCTGACGTACGACACGGGCAACTACGAGGCCGCCACCGCGCGGGCCCTGGAGTTGTTCGACTACGACGGCCTTCGTGCCGAGCAGGCACAGCGCCGGGCCGCTGGCGATCCGGTGCAACTCGGCATCGGTATCTCGACCTTCACTGAGATGTGCGGCTTGGCTCCCTCGCGAACCTTGGGCGCCTTGAAGTACGTCGCAGGCGGCTGGGAGCACTGCACTGTCCGACTCCTCCCCACCGGCAAGGTCGAGGTCGTTACCGGCACCTCGCCACACGGCCAGGGGCACGAGACGGCCTGGAGCCAGATCGCCAGCAGCGTGCTGGGGGTCCCGGTCGAGGACATCGAGGTGATCCACAGCGACACCGGTCGCGCGCCGTACGGCATGGATACCTACGGCTCACGCTCACTGGCCGTCGGCGGCCAGGCCATCAAGAAGGCTGCCGATCGACTGGTCGAGAAGGCACGGGTCATCGCGGCCCACCAGCTCGAGTGCAGCCCCGATGATCTCGAGTTCGTCGAGGGAACCTTCCGGGTCAAGGGTGATCCGGAGAAGGCACAGCCCCTTGGTGCCGTGGCCTTCGAGGCGTTCACCGCGCACAACCTGCCGGACGGCGTGGAGCCAACCCTCTCCGCCGAGGCAACCGTCGATCCGGAGGACTTCTCCTACCCGCATGGCACTCACCTCGCGGCCATGGAGGTCGACACGGAGACCGGCAAGGTCACCCTGCGCAAGTACGTCTGCGTCGATGACGTCGGTGTTCAGGTGAACCCGATGATCGTTGAAGGGCAGGTCCATGGCGGACTCGCTCAGGGCATTGCCCAGGCGATGTATGAGGGAGCCTCGTACGACTCCGATGGCAACCTCCAGACTGCGAGCCTGGCGGACTACCTGATCCCGAGTGCGGCTGACCTGCCGTCCTTCATCACGGACACCACGGTCACCCCGTCCACCACCCATCCCCTGGGAACGAAGGGTGTCGGCGAGGCAGGTGCGATTGCATCCACCCCGGCCATCGTCAACGGCATCGTTGATGCCCTGCGGCCACTGGGTATCAACAACATCGATATGCCAGCCGCGCCCATGACCGTGTGGCGGGCCATCCAGGCAGCAAAGGGAGGTGCCGCATGATTCCAGTGGCGTTCGACTACGTCCGGCCCGGCAGCGTCGACGAGGCGGTAGCCGCACTCGCCGCCGGCGGGGAGGATGCAAAGGTGCTGGCCGGTGGCCAGTCGCTGATGCCCGTGCTGCGGCTGCGGATGGCGGGCCCATCGGTCGTCGTCGATTGCTCTCGCATCGACGAGATGAAGGGCATTCGCGAGGAGGGCGACTCCATTGTCATTGGGGCCGGTACCACCCACTACGCGGTGATGACGAACAGCCTGGTGCAGCAGCACCTCGGCTTGCTCGCCAAGGCAACCGCCTCGGTTGCCGATCCGCAGATTCGGCACCGCGGGACGCTCGGCGGGGCACTCGCCCATGCCGATCCGGCGGGTGACCAGCCTGGCGTCGCCCTGGCCCTCGATGCGACCTTCAGCATCGCTGGCTCTGGTGGACGCCGGTCCGTCTCGGCAGCGGACTTCTTCCTCGACTACTTCACCACGGCCGTCGGGCCGGACGAGGTGCTCGTCGACGTGCGCTTCCCCAAGTACACCGGGTGGGGATCGCACTACGAGAAGTTCAACCGCACGGCTCAGGCCTGGGCCATCGTCGGCGCCGCCGCCTGTGTCCGAATGGACGGTGGCCGCATCGCCGAGGCACGCATCGGCCTGACGAACGTCGCACCACGGCCGGTGCGTGCACACTCGGTGGAGTCAGCCCTCGTCGGGGCCAGCGATGCAGCGGCAATTGCGGCTGCATGCGGGTCCGCTGCCGACGGGACCTCCCCGACATCCGATATCCATGCCGATGGGGAGTACCGCCAGCACCTTGCTCGGGTACTCACCAAGCGGGCCGTGATGAAGGCGTCTGGCATCTCGTAGCCGCAGGGCGCGTCCGCAGCCACCACTCGGCGGTAGCTGCGGACGCGTAGGCGGAGCAGGAAAAGCCCCCGGGCCACTCGCAGGCTTCTGTGAGAGACCAGGGGGCCTTTCCTTGTGCAGGCCGCTTCGCATACGCAGAAAACGGAAAGGTCTCTCCGCTCGTACCCAGAGGAAGGAGAACCCAGCAGGTCAGGTCGAGTGAGTCACTCCCACGATCGGCAGGTGCAGGGCACCGGGTGCGTCTGCAGGCACGATCGGACTCCGGGGGGCTACTGGCAGTACGCGCTGGTAGGTGGATCCATGCTCGGGCCGCGGATCCGCTTCACCCTTGTTCGGCCACATTGCCATCGCTCGCTCAGCCTGGGCAGTGATCGTCAACGACGGGTTCACGCCCAGGTTCGCCGTGATGGCGGACCCGTCAACGATGTGCAGGCCAGGGTGACCAAAGACCCGGTGGTAGGGATCGATCACGCCGTGCTCGGCATCCGCGCCGATGACGCAGCCCCCGACGAAATGAGCGGTCATGGCCGCATCGAAGTTCTCGAAGACATTGCTCCCGGCCACCCCGCCGATACGGTCGGCGATCCGCCGGACGACCTCCTGGGCGACGGGGATGTAGGTCGGGGCCGGGTTGGACTCGTCCTTCTTGGTGGTGAGCTTCCAGCGGCCCAGTCGATTGCGGGCACCTGTCAGGGTCAACGAGTTGTCGACCGGCTGCATGACCAGGGAGATCACCGCCCGCTCACTCCACTTGCGGACGTTCAGCAGGCGCACGGCGGCGGACCGCTGCCTCACGAGTTCCTTCGTCCAGGTTCGCCAACGCGGTTCACCAGGCACCGGCACCGTCAGCACCGACTGCAGCAAGCCCATGGAGTTCGCGCCCTTGCCGTACCGAACCGGCTCGACGTGGGTGTGCTCATCGGGGAAGAAACTTGAGGTGATGGCAACACCCTGGGTGTAGTCCGCGTCTGCCGAACTCGCAACGGCGCCGAGGATCGACTCCGAATTCGTCCGAGACAACCGCCCGAGCGTCCGGGAAAGTCGGCTCAGCCGACCCTCGTCCTTCATCCGATGGAGCAGCCGCTGGGTGTTGTAGGTGCCCGCAGCGACGATGACGTGCTCAGCCGTGAAACTGCGCCGCCAACGTGGGCTGATGCTTCCGGTGCGGACAGTTGAGATCGTGTAACCGCCGCCCTCACGCTCGTCGATACCGGTGACCGTGGTCACCGGATGAATCACCGCACCGGCGGTCTCGGCGAGGGCGAGGTAGTTCTTGACCAGGGTGTTCTTCGCGTTGTGCCGACAGCCCGTCATGCACTCGCCGCAGTGCGTGCATCCGACGCGGTCCGGCCCGACCCCACCAAAGAACGGATCCGGTGACGGCACGCCGGGGCCCGCACCGAAGTGCACGCCCACCGGGGTCATCCGGAAGGTATGGCCGACCCCCATGTCATCGGCAATGGCCTTCATGACCAGGTCACTGCGCGTCATCAGGGGATTCTCGGCAACCCCGAGCATGCGTGACGCCTGGTCGTAGTAGGGAGCAAGCTCGTCGGCCCAGTCGGTGATATCCCGCCACTGCGGGTCATCGAAGAAGGGCTTCGGTGGGACATAGAGGGTGTTGGCGTAAACCAGCGAGCCACCGCCAACCCCGGCACCCGCGAGGACGACCACATCGCGCAGCACATGGATTCGCTGGATGCCCTTGAGGCCAAGCCGGGGGGCCCACAGGAAGCCACCAAGGCGCCACGAGGTCTTGGGGAAGTCACCATCGGCGAAGCGACGGCCGGCCTCCAGCACTCCGACTCGATAGCCCTTCTCGGCCAGCCGAAGGGCGGACACGGACCCGCCGAATCCTGATCCGATCACCAGTACATCGAAGTCGAACCCAGCCACACTGCCTCCTCGTCACCCGTCCGAGGCGTCCACATAATCGCGGGCTCCGGACCTGCTTTGCGACTACTTCAAGCCCAGGCGCTTCATCGCGCCCACGGCTACCGCGAGGGTCTCACCCCAGCGGCGATCCGACCACCCGAATGGGGCACCAAATCCGAGCAATCGCTGAGTCGCGATGGTCTGCGATTCGGTGTACTTCAGCAGGCCCTCGGCGCCGTGACGCCGGCCGATGCCTGAATCCCCCATGCCTCCCATGGGTGCCCGAGTGCTTCCCCAGCCCGGGGCGTAGCCCTCGTTCACATTGGCCGTACCGGCATTGAGCCGGGCGGCGATGGCTCGGCCAGCCGAGGTATCCCTGGTCACCACCGCGGCATTGAGTCCGTAGGGGGTGTCATTGGCGAGGCTGATCGCCTGCTCGTCGGAGTCGACCGGGTAGATCGCGACGACGGGGCCGAAGGTCTCCTCATCACAAAGGATCATGTCCTCGGTGACGTCCGCTAGCACGGTTGGCTCGACATAGAAGGGCCCCAGATCGGGTCGACCGCGGCCGCCAGCGAGGACGCGTGCTCCCTTGGAGGAGGCATCATCAATATGGCCGAGAACGCGTTCGCGCTGTGTTGCCGAGATGAGCGAACCCATGTCGGCACCCCAGCCAATGCCTGGCTGGATCTTCATCCGGCCAACACGGCTGACGAAGGCGTCGGTGAACTCTTCGATCACGGCTGAGTTCACGTAGATGCGCTCCATGGAGATACACAGTTGACCGGAGTTCGAGAAGGACGCCCGGGCAGCGATCTCTGCGGCCCGCTCGATATCGGCATCGGCTCGGACGATCATCGCGTTCTTTCCGCCGAGTTCGAGGGAGCAACCGATGAGCCGCTGACCGCACCGGGCCGCAACCTCGCGGCCCACGCGAGTTGAGCCGGTGAACATGACGAAGTCGCTACGGTCGATCACCATGGGCCCCACGACCGGGCCCTCGCCAGTCACAACGGCAAATAGTTCAGCGGGCAACCCCGCCTCGATGAACTGATCGGCAATCCAGAGCGCGGTAAGCGAGGTCTGCACATCAGGCTTGAGAACCACCGCATTTCCTGCAAGGAGGGCCGGAATGGCGTCACTTGCCGCGAGAGTGAGCGGGTAGTTCCAAGGCGAGATAACTCCGACGACCCCACGGGGATGTCGAACTTCCCGGATACCGACCATGAGCGGAAAGACCCCGCGATGACGTTGGGTCTTCAGGAGTCGGCGCGCATCCCGTGCGTAGTGCCGAGCCGTGACCGCGATGTCGAGGACTTCCTCCATCGCGTCCTTGCGGGCCTTGCCGGTTTCCGACTGGACGAGGTCCATCGCCTCGTCGCGATGCTTCAGGACGGAATCATGAAATCGCAGCATCACCCGCGCTCGCTCGGAAACCGAGAGAGCCGCCCAGGCCGGTTGCGCCGAACGCGCCCGGACGAACGCGGCATCGACCTCGGCCTCAGCCGACAGCGGCAGCTCATAAAGGAGTTCGCCGGTGAAGGGCGCGACGACCGCCCGCGTGTCGGCTCCGACGCTGGTGGACGCACGCCCCAGCAACCGCGTGAGAAGTGCATCCTGGACGGTGATTGCACGAGCCGACTGCTGGATCGTCATGAGGTGACCACCATCTCCACTCGCTGGAATCCCTTGAGGTCCGTATAGCCAGTGATCGCCATCGCCTTTCGCAGGGCACCGGCGATGTTCATCGTCCCTTCGGCACTTCGCGAGGGGCCGTGCAGCACCTCAGCCAGGGTTCCGACGGAGTGCAAGCTGTTGCGCTGGCCGCGCGGCAAGTCAGCGTGCCAAGCCTCGGCGCCCCAGTGGGTTCCCTGGCCAGGAGCATCCGTCGCCCGCGCCAGGACCGCTCCGAGCATTGCCGCATCCGCCCCGCAGGCGAAAGCTTTGACGATGTCGCCGCTAAACTTGATTCCGCCATCGGCTATAATGATCGCGCGTCGCGCAGCAGCGGCACAGTCAGCCACGGCTGACGCCTGTGTTCCACGACTACCACATCCAGTTACATTGTATGTAGTACAAGCCGATCCTGGACCGCAATCCTCGCCGGTCGGTGGAACTCTGGACGTTCAAGAACGGCAAACGGCACTTTGACCCCATCGCGGCG
>JAULZL010000081.1:0-2158 GCA_032117355.1 Candidatus Nanopelagicales bacterium | reverse complement strand
CCAGGTCGGCGACGAGCCCGGCCAGATCGGTCTCACGAAGCTTCAGAAGCAGATGACGAAGCTGCCGCGCAACCTGCGCGGAGGCGAGATCACGAACGTGCGCCGGCGCCTCGATGCCGTGAGCCAGTCCGGTGGCGGCCTGCCGATCCCCAAGGGACCGATGCCGACGAGCTCGCGCTCGGTGCGCCGCCAGCGCTAGCTCGGCTGGCGTGCCATCGAACCGGTGACCGCGAAGGCGTTCCAACCACCGCCAACGTCCATGGCTTTCGGTGAGCTTCCGCTCGTCACGGGCATCGCGGTCCACTCGGATTCGGAACTGCCCTGGCAGACCTTAACGAGGTCAAGAGTATTCCCCGTCTCATCGGGGGTGAGCAACACGATCCCGCTCATGCTGACGCCGTGAATGACGTGATCCGGGCCCATCGCGAACAGCACCCTGGCGGGCTGACTCCAGCCACCACCAGTGGCCTTGCCCGCAGCGCATGCGGCCGCATGGTCGCCGCAGTCGCGCAACTCGCCCCACGCGACCCCCGCCTGGCCCTTGGCCTTGCGGACGGTGAGCCGGTACTGCCAGTCGACCTCCTGGCCCTCCTCGTAGCCGGACAACTCACCCAACCAGACCCCCAGGACGTCCTTGGCCTCGGTGATCGGCCCCGACGCCGGTGCCGCCCCTGCCGGCACCCCACCGCCAACCGCCAGCACCACGGCGAACGCCCCAGCACCGACCGCGGCCAACGTCCTACTGCGAAACCTGCTCACCTGAACTCCTCAATGTCTGCTGGTTGCTCGCCATCGGAATTGATGGCGCGCTTGAAACTGGACTGGCCATCAGGATCCGATGTCACCCGTGATCAGGGCAGCGGACCATGCTGCCGTACCCGGCGTATCCATAGTCGGGATACCACTTGTCGGACGTCAGTCTCGGGGCGGTCGGTGACAGGGCGGACGTCGTCGGGACCTGAACGACATCTTCCTCCGGCTGCCCGGCCGAGAGCATCATCGCCGTCATGCCGTCATCGCCCGGGGTCACCATGAGCGTGCCGGTAGCGCCGACGCCATGCACGACGCCCTTCGCATCCATCGCGAGCAGAACCCGTGATGGCGCAGTCCAGCCATCGCCGGTCACCTTCCCCGCCTTGCACTCGGCAGCATGGTCAACGCAGTCGCGCCACTCCTCCCACGCCACCGCCGCCGACCCCTTCACCTTGCGGACGGTCAGCCGGTGCTGCCAGTTGACCGACTGCCCCTCCTCGAAGCCCGTCAGCGATGTCAGCCATGAGCCTTTGAGATCCCGCATGGAGTCGACCTGCCCCGACGCCTGTGCCGCGCCTGCAGGCACCCCACCGGCTACGGCTAGCGCCACGGCGAGCGCCCCCGCACCGACCGCTGCCAACGTACGACTGCCGAAGATGGTCATGGACACTCCTCAAGATCATGAGCCGCTGAAACCGGCCAGTTCCGAACGCCATTCATACGCTCGCATCTTTTCAGACGCAACCGAGTCCCGCTCAGTTCCAACGACTTTTCAACCCCCGATTTCCAAGGGCAGGTGGCGTCATTGCGTCAAGGAGTGACGGGGCGAAACGAGGGCATCACAGCACCCAATACTCTTCGGCAATGTCTGATCTCAAGCGCAATCTCGGCGTGCTGGGCGCCATCGCCATCTCGCTCGCCGCAATGGGCCCGACGATGTCGGTCAGCCTCAACCCGCAGGCGATCGCCGAGCAGGTCGGGCCGGCGGTGCCCACGTCGTTCGTCCTTGCACTGATACCCCTGCTGCTCATCGTCGGGTCGTTCGTACTTCTGACGAGACGTCGTGCCAGCGCAGGTTCGGTATTCGGCCTCGTCGGCGCAGAGATCGGCCCGCGGTCGGGCACCGCTGCCGCCATCTGGCTCATTGCCGCCTACGTTGCGTCCGCCGCCATCACGGCCCTGTCCTTCGGCATCTTCACGACGACGCTGCTGCAGGAGTACGGCTGGGCATCGTCCCCGGGATGGCTGCCGATCCTCCTCGCCCTCATCGTGCTGCCCATCACCGCGTACCTCGCCGGTCGCACCATGCGCACGCTCGGCCATGCACTGCTCCTCCTCGAGGGCCTGACGATGGTGGCCATCCTCGCCGTCTCCGTCATCGCGCTCGTCAGGCTGCTCACCTCCG
>JAULZL010000080.1:0-8418 GCA_032117355.1 Candidatus Nanopelagicales bacterium | reverse complement strand
ACCCACCAGTTACGGCCGATTGCGGCCATGCTGCTTGCCGCGAGTTGATCCTCACTTGGTCCGGCTTGAACCGTTGCCATGTTTCCTCCATTGAGCATGCGGCCGCAGGGTGCGGACACACAACCCCCAAACAATAAGCCTCCATGGCAGGCACATAGGCGACGCCGCGCTGACCAATGTGCCAAAGTCCTCGCGGGCGGTGTCGGCCTTTCGAACCCCCCGACTCACCTCAAGGGCGCAAGACCCTCGCAAGGAACTGCCGTGTTTCATCACGCTGCGGATCAGAGAAGACGTGCTCAGGCGGGCCCTGCTCGTGAATGACCCCTTGATGGACAAAGCACACTCGATCGGCTACGTCGCGAGCGAACTCCATTTCATGGGTGGCCATGATGAAGGTGAGACCACCTGCCTTGAGGTCGCGCACCGCATCGAGCACCTCTCCGACGAGGAGGGGATCCAAGGCGGAGGTGATTTCGTCGAAGAGCATGACCTCCGGCTCCATGGCGAGTGCACGAACGATCGCTGCTCGTTGCGACTGACCGCCGGAGAGCCGATCGGGGTACTCGCGGGCCTTCTCGGCCAGCCCGAATCTGCTCAACAGGCCCATCGCCTGGTCGGCCGCCGCTTGATGCGAACGGCCGAGCACCTTTCGCGGAGCGAGGCAGATGTTGTCCAGGACCGTCATATGGGGAAATAGGTTGTAGGACTGGAACACGATGCCGACTCGCCGCCTGATCTGGTCGAGATCAGCGTCAAGGTCGGTCACATCCAGGTCACCGTCCAAGACGATGGTTCCGGCATCGACCGACTCCAGCCCGTTGATGCATCGAAGCAGGGTCGACTTTCCAGAGCCCGATGCGCCGATGAGCACCACCGCCTCATGCCGGGCAACATCAAGGTCTAGGCCCCGAAGGACGGGGTGTGCATCGAAAGCCTTCCAAACCTGGCTAACCCGCACCAGAACATCGGTCATGCCATCCCTCCTGCCCGCCTGCGCCGGAGGGTTCGTGACTGCAACCAGTCGGCGACTCGGGTCATCGGGATGGTCAACGCAATGAAGATCAGGGCGGCGGCAACGTAGGGCGTGTAGTTGAAATTGAAGGAGGCATCAATCTGCGCCTGACGGAGAATCTCGATCGGGCCCAGCACGGCGACGAGTGCGGTGTCCTTCTGAAGTGAGATGAAGTCATTGAGCAGTGGCGGCACTACATTGCGCACCGCCTGGGGTAGGACGACATGGCGGTTTGTCTGCACGGAGGACAGCCCCAGGGACCTAGCCGCCATCCGCTGGCTCGGGTGTACGGAGCCGATGCCCGCTCGGAAGACCTCGGCGACATAGGCGCCGTAGGAGAGCACTAGTGCTGCCGTCCCCCAGAAAACCGCATTGTTCGGGACCCCCTGCAACCGCAGCGCCGGTACACCGAAGCCGAGCAGGAAGATGACCAGGATTGTCGGAATCCCACGGAAGACATCGACGTAGACGGTCGCGACGACCCGAATTGGCAGGAAGATCGGCGCCTGCAGCGTCCGCGCCAAGGCAACCAAGAGCCCCAGGATCAGGATCAGCGGCTCGGCAATGAGGAAGATTCGGACGTTCAGCCAGAAGGCATCAAGCAGGCCAGGGAAGCTGGCGACGAACTCCTCGCGATTGAAGAAGGTCTGCTGGACCACCGGCCAGCCCGGAGTTCGGGAGACCAGCAGACTCGCGACAACAACGAAGGCGACCAGGCTGGCCATGCCCACCAAGGCGTTGCGAAGACCCCGCTGACGCAGCCGCGCCCGGCGTGCCGGATCGACATATGCGACCGGCGCGCCAGGCGCGGGAGCAAGCGCATCAGCGCTCAACGACAACTACTCCTTGAAATACGGGGCGGTTGTTCCAGCGAGCCACTCGTCCTGGATCGCCTGCAACTCGCCCGAGGCCGCCAGGTCCGCCAGAACCTGGTTCACGCAACTGACGAGCGGGTTGCCCTTCTGGAACAGCAGCCCGAACTGCTCGCCACCCTCCTGAGCCGGGAACTGGCCGATGATCGAAGCCTCGGGGATCTCCGCAGCCGTGATGTAGTACGCGGTCGGCAGGTCGACGACCAGGCCGTCGATCTGCCCGTTCTGCATCGCGGACTTTGCATCGTTTGTGTCGTTGAAGACCTGGGGCTTGTTGTCCGGCTGGACCACCGAGGTGATGAAGTCCAGGCTCGTTGTTCCCACCTGGGCACCGAGGTTGGCACCCTTCAGGTCGGCCACGGCCGTCGCGTTGGCAATCGGGGAGTCCTTGAGGGCGATGACAGCCTGGTTCACGGTGTAGTAGCCGTCGGAGAAGTCCACCACTCCGGCGCGCTCAGGGGTAATCGAAATCTGGTTGATGTCAAAGTCGAAAGCCTTGTCACCCGGGGCGTAGGAACTATTGAACGGAACAACCGTCCACGTGACATCGAGTGGCTTGAAGCCCAGTCCGTCGGCAATCGCGTATGCAAGGGCCGACTCGAAGCCCTCGCCGTTGGAGGGATCGTCATCTACGAAGTAGGGCGGGTACGCCGGGGAGTCCGTGCCGATGGTCAACTTGCCGGGCTCCAAGGTGGTCAGGTTGGCCGGAGCGCAATCATCGAGTGCGGGGGCCGCGCTGGATGCAGCCGCTGTTCCCTCGGCGGGGGCGGCGGCCGACGAGCTGGCCGCCGTTGTGGGGGCCTCCTGGGCGCAGGCGGCCATCATCATGCTGGCAGCAGCAATCGCCATAACGGACAGAGTGCGGGTGGGTCGGATTCTCATTGCGGCATTCTTTCCTACGCCGCAATGGGCCGCATTCGGGGGGCGGCGAGTACGGCCACCATCGCAAGTGCAGCGGACATGGCCCACAGGAGGGCGAAGGTGGACGCGGTCGCGCGATCGGTGAGTACTGCCTCGGCGTGGACCATCCCCAGGGTGGCAATCGCGATGACCACCATCACGGAGTCGACGATCTGCAGTGCCGACGAACTGACTCCCACCTGATCTGCCGGAGACAGCCGCATCGTCTGAACTGAAATCGAGGGGATAGCGATCCCCATTCCCACGGCGCCAACGGCCCAGATCGGCACCGACAGCCAGATGGGGACGTCCGTGAGAACGATGACCGGCATCGCCAGCAAGCTGGCCGTGATGAACACCGCGCCGATCCGCACGGCACGCGATCGATCTCGCTCACCGGGCAATCGGCTCTGCAGATAGGAGCCAACGGCCCAGAAGACTCCCCCGGCACCCAGACACACTCCGCCCACCAGCACGCTGGCACCGCGAACCTCGACCAGGGCAAGCGGGATAAACGCTTCAGCCGAGAAGAAGGCACCCGCCGCCACCCCGCGCAGCATCACCGTGGTCGGAAGTCCTCGCGCAAGCCGCAGGGAACCGGCGGGCAGGAGCCTCGGCGCGCAGCCACCAACCACGGCAAGCCCAAGGCCAGCCTCGATGAATCCGAGGACGCTGATTCGAGACAGTCCGTCCTGAATGGCGAGCAGTCCGGCGGCAGCGATGATGCCAGCGAAGAGCCGACTACGCGGCGGCGTCGCTCCTCCCTCCCGTTCATAGGAGCTCAGTCGGGGCACCATGACGAGAACAAACGGGATGACGAAGATAGGCACGAGGAGGAATACCGCCCGCCAACTGACAACCTCGGCTAGCCACCCGGCAATGAGCGGGCCGATCAGCGACGGCAGAACCCACGCCGCCGACAGGGCCGAGAAGGCCTTGGGTCGCATGCTTTCCGGATAGGCCCGGGCGATGAAGATGTACAGGCCGACCAGAACCGCTCCCCCGCCGACTCCCTGCAGGGCGCGGCCCATGACGAGGAGGGTCAGGCTCGGCGCCAGGCCGGCGAGCAACGCTCCGGTGGCAAAGGTCGCCACTCCGAGCATCAGCGGAATTCGCGGCCCCCTCGCATCGCCGATCTGGCCCGCGACCACCATGCCGATAAGTGAGGACAGGATGTACGCATTGAAGGCCCAGGCATAGTCGGCCAGCGCATCCAGGTCGGCCGCAAGTGCTGGCATCACAGTCGCAGTGGCAATGCCCTCGAAGGCCACCAGCACCATGACCGAGACGAGTCCGAGGGTCAACGGCCGCCATTGGCCCCGCCAGATTCCCTCAGTCTGCGTGGAACGTGTCAGGTCCCCTGCCCTGGATCCTTGCCCTTGGGCAGGGAGTTGTGGATCTTTTGGCAGTCCGGGCAGATCGGGAACTTGGATGGATCACGGTTGGGCACCCAGACCTTGCCGCAGAGGGCCTTGATCGGGGCGCCGGTCACCGCGCTCTCCACGATCTTGGACTTTTCCACGTAGTGGGCGAACCGCTCATGGTCCCCGTCATCGTGCGAAAGGTCAGTGCGCTCCTCGACCAGGGTGCCGCCGGACAGACCGGGAGTCTCCAGTGGGGTGCTCATGCTCATTGCCGAAGTGTAAGCGGGAGGACATGACCGGACACAGCCGAGCCGAGGCGAACAATGGTCACTGAAAAGGACTTTCGTCCGTATAGCGGTGCCGCGCTTGGGTCATAGCGTCGGGGCATGCCACAACAACCCCTCGCTCAAGTTCCCCAGGACGTTCGATGGTTCTGGCAGGACCACGGTTCCTGCCGATCCGCTGACCCACTGCTGTTCTTTCACCCGCAGAATGAGCGGGGAGCGGCCCGCATTCGACGGGACCGGGCCGCCAAGGTCATCTGCGCGTCCTGCCCAGTTCGGGTCGAATGCGCCGACTACGCGGTGCGGGCTCGCGAGCCCTACGGCGTCTGGGGCGGACTCTCCGAAGAGGATCGAGAGCAGATCTATGCGCGCCTCGACGCCCGGCACTACCCAAGGCGCCAGGGAGAGGGCGCCCGGCTCGCAGCCCGGGAAATCGAGGAGGCCATCTCACCCCGTGCCCTTGGGATCGCCTGACCTTCGTTAGCCTTCGGGCGGTGAGCCTGTTCGGAAGAGACTTCCTCAAGGAATCAGATTTCACCGCCGATGAGCTCGGTTCCCTGCTATCCCTAGCGGCGGAGTTGAAGACCCAGCGGAAGAATCAAGCCGAGGTTCAACTGCTTGCTGGCAAGCACATCGTGCTGATCTTCGAGAAGACTTCTACCCGTACTCGGATCGCCTTCGATGTGGCCGCAGCGCAGCAGGGGGCCCGGACGACAGTCCTGGAGTCCGGGTCCTCGCAAATTGGCCACAAGGAGTCAATCGCCGATACGGCCCGAGTGCTGGCCCGCATCTACGACGCCATTGAGTACCGAGGGTCGGACCATGCGAATGTTGAAGTCCTCGCGCAAGCCTCGGAGGTGCCCGTCTACAACGGGCTGACGGACCGCTGGCATCCCACCCAGATGCTGGCTGACTTCATGACCATGCGCGAGTACGCCACCACCGGTCGTCTCTCGTACGCATATATGGGAGACGCCCGATACAACATGGGCAACTCCCTGCTCGTCACCGGAGCGATCCTGGGCGCCGATGTTCGGATCGTGGCCCCGAGGGCACTGTGGCCGGACGCTGAGGTCATCCAGCTGGCCCGAGAGCGGGCCGAGGCTTCCGGTGCCACCATCACGCTGACCGAGGACCGGGAGGTCGGGGTCAGCGGCGTCGACTTCATCCACACCGATGTGTGGGTCTCGATGGGCGAGGCCCCCGAAGCCTGGGAGGAGCGCGTGGACCTGCTGCGCGCCTACCGCGTCGACTCGCAGCTAATGGCGCTGACCGGCAATGTAGACGTGAAATTCATGCACTGCCTCCCGGCGTACCACGACCAGCACACGACCGTCGGTCGGCAGGTGGCCGAGAGATTCGGCCTCGTCGACGGGGTCGAGGTGAGCGATGAGGTCTTCGAATCTCCGGCCAGCATCGTCTTCGACCAGGCGGAGAATCGGATGCACTCGATCAAGGCCCTCCTGGTGGCCACCCTCGCTTCGGAGGGTGGCCCCGCGATCAGCCGCTAGGCCTGCTGAAGCCGCTCACGCAGGGCCGCGAGCTGCTCGCGGAGGGCAGCCGGCACTCGCTCCCCGAACATCGCGTAGTACTCCTGGGTCAACTCGGATTCGGCCAGCCAGGTAACCGGATCGACGGCGAAGAGCTCCCCGAGTTGCTCGAAACTCAGGTCGAGGCCATCGAAGTCCAGCGAGCCGGCGACCGGAAGGCGGCCGATCGGGGTGTCGATGGCCTCTGCCGTGCCATCGAGTCGGCGGATGATCCACTCCAGGACGCGGGAGTTCTCGCCGAAGCCGGGCCAGATGAACTTCCCGTCGGCGTCCTTGCGGAACCAGTTCACGGAGAAGATCTTCGGGAGCTTCTCCGGGGAGGTGAAACCGCCGACAGCCAGCCAGTGACCCCAGTAGTCGGCCATGTTGTAGCCACAGAAGGGAAGCATGGCGAAGGGATCTCGACGAAGTTGGCCAACGCCGCCGACCGCTGCGGCCGTCATCTCACTCGACACTGTCGAGCCCATGAAGACCCCATGAGTCCAGTCGAAAGACTCGGTCACCAGGGGCACGTTGGTTGCCCGGCGCCCACCGAAGAGAATGGCATCGATCGGCACCCCTGCCGGGTCCTCCCAGTTCGGGGCAATGGACGGGCACTGGCCCGCTGGCGCCGTGAAGCGCGCATTCGGATGGCTGGACGGCTCGGCTGAATCAGAGGACCAGTCCTGGCCCTTCCAGTCGATGAGGTGGGCCGGCGGGGTTGGTGTGAGGCCCTCCCACCAGATATCTCCCTCATCGGTCAATGCGACGTTGGTATAGATGCAGTTCGCATCCAGGCTGCGCACGGCATTGGCGTTGGTCTGCATTCCGGTGCCGGGCGCTACCCCGAAGAACCCGGCCTCCGGGTTGATGGCGTACAGCCTGCCGTCCTCACCGAAACGCATCCACGCGATGTCATCGCCCACCGTCTCGACCTTCCAGCCGGGAATCGTCGGCTCGAGCATCGCGAGGTTGGTCTTGCCGCATGCGGACGGAAACGCCGCCGTGATGTAGTGGACCGTCTGTGCCGGCGAGGTCAGCTTCAGGATGAGCATGTGCTCGGCGAGCCATCCTTCATCGCGCGCCATCGCCGATGCGATCCGCAGTGCGAAGCACTTCTTGCCCAGGAGGGCGTTGCCGCCGTAGCCGGACCCGTAGGACCAGATCTCCCGCGTCTCGGGGAAGTGCACGATGTACTTGGTGTCGCTGCAGGGCCAGGACACGTCCGGTCGTGCCTTGCCGTCCGCATCCACCAATGGGTAGCCGACCGAGTGCAGGGCGGGCACGAAGTCTCCGCGCTCACCGATCTGATCGAGGGCTGCCTGGCCCATTCGAGTCATGATCCGCATGTTCACTACGACGTACGGGGAGTCGGTGATCTCGACCCCGAGTTGGGAGATCCGGGATCCCAGCGGGCCCATGGAGAAGGGGACGACGTACATCGTCCGGCCGCGCATGGCCCCGTCAAAGAGCCCGCGCAGGGTGCCACGCATCTCGGTGGGCTCGGCCCAGTTGTTCGTGGGCCCGGCGTCAATCTCGTGCTGGGAGCAGATGTACGTGCGGTCCTCGACCCGAGCCACGTCGCTGGGATTGGACCGCGCCAGGAAGGAGTTGGGTCGCAGCTCCGGGTTCAGCCGGATGAATGTCCCAGCATCGACCATAAGACTGGTCAGCCGGTCCCACTCATCCTGGGAGCCATCGCACCATTCGACCCGATCCGGCTTGGTGAGGGCAGCTACTTCTTCCACCCACTCGAGCAACTGCTTATTGCGGGTGGGTGGATTCACCAGGCCTGGCAGGGTCATCGGTTCTCCCGTGGGTCCATTCGCTGCGCTCACCGCACCGTGCACAAAGGATGCTCCTGTGTCAGCCTTGAATCACCCTTGATCGGAGTGAAATTCGTCTCCTGTGAGCAACCGCACATCCTTGGCTCGCGCCTTCTTGACGCCCTCTCCGATCAGTCGCGCGTAGTTGCGAGCCCCGGCTTTGGGCAGGTGGTAGCCATCCGAGTACAACCAGGACCGATGCCGGGATGACGCCCAGTGCCAGTCAACGACCGTCACCTGGCGCGGGTAGGCCGCGGCGCAGCGCCTGATGACGGAGTTGTTCGTCCGCTGCCACCTGCGTGGAACCTTGACGGTGAGCAGGACGATCTGCCGCTGGGGCCCGGCGGCCCGAACCATGTCTCGGCAGGCTGATCGAGGGAAAGTCCCGTTCGTACCCAGGTGAACAACCACCGTCTTCGGCAGGGCAGCACCGCGCTTGCGCATCAGCGCCGGGGCCGATGTCACCTGACGCCCCACCTTGGCGTCGATGACACGCACGCCCCGCTTGCGCAACTCTGAGCGGGCCCCGAGCATGACGGAGTCCCCGATGGCGATCACTCCGGCGGGGATATCAGGTTCGGCGGCATGGCTCGCCGGTGCGGCCGCGGCCAGCAGTGCGGTCACCAAGGCG
>JAULZL010000079.1:0-1687 GCA_032117355.1 Candidatus Nanopelagicales bacterium | reverse complement strand
ACTTGGCCGCCACGAGCATCGTGACGAGGAAGGCGACCGTGCGATCCAGCCCCGTGGCGACCGAGGCATCGGTGTAGCTCTGGCCACTGATCGCCATGAAGGGGACATTGACCAGGATGATCCCCAAGAGCGCGATGCCGCGGAGCTGGTCGGGGAACGCCTGGCGAGCGGCTGCCTGGTTCATGTGACCTCCACGATCACGTCTGCCGATTCCTCGCCTCGATCAAGCCAGGCGACGACCATCGACGGTAGCAGCGAGATGAGTAGGGTCACGGAGAGAACCAACCCCAGCGCCTGGGACCACGTGGTGGTCACGGTCGCGGTGTCGTCGTCGGAGACGATGACGAAGGCGATGAGGCCGACGGTCGCGAGGCCCGCGACGATCCACCCGAGGATCAGGTAGGCGTACCGGTAGGCCCGATTGCGCAGTGCCCGTTGACGTTCGTCGAGGAAGCGGTCCGGCAGGTCGGCGACCGTGCGCGTGGACATGCGCAGCAGGCCCCACACAGCCCACGCGACAGCGGTGACGATGATGCCGATGACTCCCCCACCCTGCGTGAATGACGGGATGATCGCGACGCAGAGGACTGCCGCGATCACGACGAGTACACGACGCATCGTCCTTGTGCGCGTCCACTGGAAGAGCCGGTCGCTCATCACGCGATCGACCTTGCGCTCCCGGTCAGCGTCCTTGCGTTCCTTCCAGGTCGCGGGCAGGTGTGGCATGGTCAGGCCCTCTCTCGGGTTCGGGTGAAGGGATGCAGCGAGAAGATCTGCTCCAGGGGGACGTCGAGCACCTCGGCGATCTGCAGTGCCAGTGCCAGGCTCGGCGAATACTCGCCGCGCTCGAGGTAGCCGATGGTCTGGTAGTGAACCGACACGGCGTCGGCCAGCTCCTGACGCGAGAGGCCGCGATCCAGTCGCCATTCCTCCAGGCGGCTGAAGACCTCGGGCTCCTCGGCCTTGCTCCGTCGACCCATTCCGGCAGCATAAATGCAACATAGCAATAATGCAACATGCGCAACCAACCGCCTAGGGTTGGGCCCATGGCCGACGCGATCGTCCCCGACACCAAGAACTGGACCTTTGTGCCCAGCAACCCGGCCCAGTCGATCACGGTGACCTTCATCTCGGGTACCATGGTGAACGGTGTTGTGCGCACGTACAGCGGCCTGAGCGCGGCCACCGCCACCTACACCGCCGCGCAGCAGGTGGCAGACGGCGGCACCGTGGCCAGCGTGGTCTATGCGCGGGTGTACCAGCGCTCGGCGGTGGTGGGCCGCGGCACGGCGCCGGTTGAGGTGGTGTCCATCGGCATGGCGGCCGGCAGCCCTGTGGAACTGTATTACGGAAACTTCACATTCCAGGTCGCAGCGCTCAGCAGCCGGGAGAACGCTGAGCGGCTGAGGGCGGAGCTCAACCCGCGTTTCGGCAACGCCCATATCGTCGAATTCGATCGTGGGGATAACGCTTTGCATAAACTTCAAAAAAATGAACAGGTATTGATCTGTGCTGGGAGCAGCAGAGCCTCCAGCCATCAATTCTTCAACTACTCTTTTCATTGCCACGCCATGTTGACAAGGATGCACTGAAGCATGCGGCATCGAGAAATGAGGGTGCGGATCTACTGTAACAGTTCTATTTGAGTAATCCGAAATTACATCGTCAAACATTTTTTCCGGAGTGA
>JAULZL010000078.1:0-21656 GCA_032117355.1 Candidatus Nanopelagicales bacterium | reverse complement strand
GATGGCCCGCTGACCGGTGCGGTCATAGCAATTGACCCGGGTCACCAGCTCGGCAATTCAAATCCGCGGTTCTCTTCCGAGATGGCCCAGCAAAAGTTCAACGGCACCATCGTCAAGTCGTGCAATACGACGGGCACGGCAACCAATGCCGGGTTGCCGGAGGCGACTTTCAATTGGAAGGTGGCCAGGAAGCTCAAGGCCCTGCTTGAGTCGCAGGGTGCCACCGTGGTGATGACGCGCAAGGCGAATACGCGCGATTCCTGGGGCCCGTGCGTCTGGGACCGCGGTCAATTCGGCGCGCGCAATGGCGCCAACCTGATGGTGAGTATTCATGCTGATGGGGCGCCATCTGATGCTCGCGGCTTCCACGTCATCGCGCCGGGTCGGCTCAAGGGCTGGACGGATGACATCGCCGCCTCCAGCCGACGGCTTGCCAAGAACATGATTGCGGGCATGACCTCCCAGGGAGCCCTGCCGACGACCTACCTGTCGAGCACCCTGTCGGTGCGCACGGACCAGTCAACGCTGAACTTCAGCGACATCCCGACGGTGATTGTCGAGATGGGCAATATGCGTAACCGACGCGACGCAGCAGCCATGTCGACCTCGGCCGGGCAGCAGGCCTATGCCGAGCAACTCGCGGCAGGGATCAGCCGGTATTGCGAAGTCCGGTCGCGATGCCGTTGATCGTGACCGCGAGCGCCCGCTGAAGCGCGACCTCGGGGTGTGACCCCGTCTCCCGAATGGATCTCACCCGCTCGAGGAGGTGAACCTGCAGGGTGTGCAGCGGAAGCAGGTACGTGTCGCGGACGTGAAGGGTTCGGGCGAGGGAAGGGTTGCCTGCGAGAACTTCCTGCTGGCCGGTGACGAGAAGAATCTCCTCGACCGTCCGGCGGTGCTCCGCCTCGATGATGTCGAGGAATCGATGCAGGTGCTCGGGCACCAACCTCTCGACGTACTGCCGAGAGGTCGCGAGGTCGGTCTTCGCGAGCGTCATCTCGACGTTGCCGATGAAGTTGCTGAAGAAACTCCACTCCCGGTGCATGCGGGACAGCACGTCGGCGCCGCCGGCTGCGCGTACGGCGGCCAGGCCCGAGCCCACCCCGAACCAGCCGGGCACGATCTGCCGCGACTGGGTCCAGCCGAAAACCCACGGGATTGCACGCAGTCCGCTGATGCCCGCCCCGGTGTCGGGCCGGCGGGAGGGCCGTGAACCGAGGTGCATGGCGCCGAATTCCTCGACCGGCGTGGAAAGGGCGAAGTATGCCGGCAACTGCGGATCGTCTACGAGGGATCGGTAGCAGCGCTGGGCGGCCGTTGAGGCAAGGCTCATGGCCTCATCCCATTCGCGAAGGGTCTGGGGCTCATTGCGCGCACTTCGATGGAGCAGGGATGCATCGAGGACCGCGGCCACCATCAGTTCCAGGTTGTTCCGGGCCAACTCGGGCAGCAGGTACTTGTCGGAGATGACCTCGCCCTGCTCGGTCACCTTGATCGACCCGTCCAGAACGCCCCAGGGTTGCGCGAGGATCGCGTCATACGTTGGCCCGCCACCGCGGCCGACCGTGCCACCACGACCGTGGAAGAGCCGCAGTTGCACTCCATGCCGGGCGGTGACGTCCCGAAGCCGGCGCTGCGCCAAGTGGATCTCCCACTGCGAGGTCATGATCCCGGCGTCCTTATTGGAGTCCGAATAGCCGAGCATCACCTCCTGGACGTTGCCGCGCGCGGTGACGACGGTCCGGTACGACGGATCAGCTAGCAGCAGGTCAAGGATGGCGTCGGCGTCGCGAAGCTCTTGGACGGTTTCCAGGAGCGGGACGAAACCGACGCGGGCAACGCCTGCCGAGACATCCACCAGCCCGGCCTCGCGCGCCAGGACGACCGCGGCGAGCACATCGTCCGCCCCCTGGGTCATCGAGATGATGCATGACTCGATGACATCGCTGCCGTACCGCTCCAGGGCCTCCCGCACGGCCACCAGGGTTCGGTAGGTGGTCAGTTCGTCGGCTGACAGGGGCGGGGGCGTCGGTGCCAGGGGCCGCCGGGAGGCCAGTTCGGCCTGGAGGACGCGGTGCCTCTCCTCGCGGGACATGGCCAGGTAGGGGGACGTGCCTTCCCCCAGCCGATCAATGAGCGGGCCGAGCGCGTCATGGAACTTGCTGGCGTGCTCGCGAACATCGAGGGTCGCCAGCGGGAGTCCAATGGCGGACAGCACGCGGATTGATCGGTCGAGCACCCGGATGGCCAGGGCCCCGCGGTCGCCGGCGAGCGCCTGGCGAACGAGGAGGAGATCCTCGATGAGGTCGGCGGTGGCCGCGTAGTCACGGCCGGGTTGGTGCGGTCCACCGCTGACGAGTCGTTCCCGGGTGAGTCGCAGTCGCATTCGGATGAGGGTCAGCTTCAGCCGGACCGGCTCCTCGGCGTTCATGCGCGGATACCGCGGATCAAGATCGGGAAGTGCGGCCAGGTCAGCGTCCAGGGAGGTGCGCAACTGCTGCTGCGGGCCGGCAAACCGCTCCGAAACCGAGAGGTCCTCGATGAGCCGATCGACGAAGGGGAGCATGTCGGCAATGGCATGCTCGTGCTGAACTGCGAGGACTCGCTTGGTCACCTCCGGGGTCACGAACGGGTTGCCGTCCCGATCCCCACCGATCCAGGAGCCGAAGGCGAGCGGACGGCTGGTGGGCGCGAGCGGGCAGCCCAGATAGTCAAAGGCACCGGAAAGATCCTCTAGGACGTCTGACAGCGGGCCGCGTGTCAAGGCATCGAGGTAGTAGAGGGCATTCCTGGCCTCGTCTAGTACCTGTGGCTGCTCGAGGCGTAGTTCATCGGTCTGCCACAGCAGGTCGACGAGCTCAGCAATCCGGTCGCTCCTTGCCTGGTCGTCAAGGGATTGGTCCTGAAGCAGGTCTGCGATACGCCTCATCTTCATCAGCACCGAGCGGCGCGCGGCCTCGGTGGGGTGAGCGGTGAAAACCGGCCGGACGGCGAGGGAGCCGCCCACGTGTGCGATGGCTTCGCGTGGAACCCCGCTAGCCTGCACGGCCTCGGCGACCCGGTGCAGGGGCCCGCCAAGCGCGGATCGCTGCTCGTGCACGTCACGGGAGCGTTCAACCTGCTCTGCCACATTGGCGAGGTCGAAGTAGATGGAGAAGGCCCGGGCTAACTGGGTCGCTGTCTGCAGGTCGACCGCGCGGAGCAGCTCACCGGCCCGGCGCGGGTCCTCACGTGCGGCTGCGCGCACTTCTTCCACCAGATCCAGCAGGCCCTGCCCCTCCTGACGGGCCAGGGTTTGGCCCAGGGTCTGGCCGAGGTCTCGAATCTGGGCCCGCAGTCGGGTGTCGGCGAGGTCGGCTGGCATGGGCACATCCTCACCCACGTGGGTAACGGGAGGGTTTCCTGCCGTCCGCCCCGTGGCCCGCCCCTGGGCCGAGTTCGACCGGGGACGTCGCATGGTGACCCCGGGGGTGGCGAGTTCGACCGGGGACGTCGCATGGTGACCCCGGGGGTGACGGGCGTGGTCGAAGTCGGCGTGGGTGTGACGGTGATGGTCGAATGCGGAGTGAATGTCGCTGTTCGCGGTGGGCGTACACGAGCCGGGATGCGTTCCGGTGGTCCGGTGGTTGACTCTGCTAACAGGACACCGTGACCACGCAGCGGGGGAGCTACCGGCAAACCGCGGTTAGCATGGTCATGATCCTGGCGAAGCGGATTGCAGTGCTGATGAGAGGGATGTGCAGATGTTCGAGCGGTTTACCGACCGGGCCCGGCGAGTGGTTGTCCTCGCGCAGGAGGAAGCCCGGATGCTCAATCACAACTACATCGGTACCGAGCACATCCTGCTGGGTCTGATCCACGAGGGCGAGGGCGTCGCGGCCAAGGCTCTGGAGAGCCTGGGCATTTCGCTTGAGGCCGTCCGGCAGCAGGTCGAGGAGATCATCGGCCAGGGCCAGCAGGCCCCCAGTGGTCACATTCCCTTTACCCCACGGGCCAAGAAGGTCCTCGAGTTGTCCCTGCGGGAGGCCCTGCAATTGGGGCACAACTACATCGGCACGGAGCACATCCTGCTCGGCCTGATCCGCGAGGGCGAGGGTGTCGCCGCCCAGGTACTCGTGAAGCTTGGGGCTGACCTGAACCGGGTCCGCCAGCAGGTGATTCAGCTACTCAGTGGCTACCAGGGCAAGGAGCCAGCGACCGCGGGTGGCCCTGCCGAGGGAACGCCGTCGACCTCCCTCGTCCTCGATCAATTCGGACGTAACCTCACTGCGGCTGCCCGCGAGGGCAAGCTCGACCCGGTCATCGGCCGGGAGAAGGAAATAGAGCGCGTCATGCAGGTGCTCTCCCGCCGGACCAAGAACAACCCCGTCCTCATTGGCGAGCCGGGTGTCGGCAAGACGGCCATCGTTGAGGGGCTTGCCCAGAACATCATCAAGGGCGAGGTCCCGGAGACCCTCAAGGAGAAGCAGCTCTACACGCTTGACCTTGGAGCATTGGTTGCGGGAAGCCGCTACCGCGGTGACTTCGAGGAGCGGCTGAAGAAGGTCCTCAAGGAGATCCGCACTCGCGGCGACATCATCCTGTTCATCGATGAGATGCACACCCTCGTTGGTGCCGGCGCGGCGGAGGGGGCCATCGACGCGGCAAGCATCCTCAAGCCCATGCTGGCACGAGGTGAACTCCAGACGATCGGTGCAACCACCCTGGACGAGTACCGCAAGCACGTGGAGAAGGACGCGGCTCTTGAGCGTCGATTTGCTCCGATTCAGGTTGGTGCGCCGGATGTCCCCCACACGGTCGAGATCCTCAAGGGCCTGCGCGACCGGTACGAGTCCCACCACCGGGTTTCAATTACGGACGGTGCCCTCGAGGCGGCTGCTCGGCTGTCGGACCGGTACATCTCCGATCGGCACCTGCCAGATAAGGCCATCGACCTGATCGACGAGGCCGGCTCACGGCTGCGGATTCGCCGGATGACGGCTCCGCCGGACCTCCGCGAGTTCGACGACCGGATCGCCGAGGTTCGCAAGGAGAAGGAGTCCGCCATTGATGCGCAGGACTTCGAGAAGGCCGCGTCCCTGCGCGATCGCGAGAAGCAGTTGCTGGGCGAAAAGGCCCAGCGCGAGCGTGAGTGGAAGGCCGGCGACCTCGATGTCGTGGCCGAGGTGGACGAGCGACTGATTGGCGAGGTCCTTGCCCTGATGACGGGCATCCCTGTCTCGGACCTCACCGAGGACGACATCGCGCGGCTGCTTCGCATGGAGGAGGAGTTGCACAAGCGCGTCATCGGCCAGGAGCAGGCGATCAAGGCACTGTCCAAGTCCATTCGGCGCACGCGTGCGGGTCTGAAGGATCCGAAGCGTCCGTCCGGGTCCTTCATCTTCGCTGGGCCTTCTGGGGTTGGAAAGACCGAGCTAAGCAAGACCCTGGCGGAGTTCCTCTTCGGCGACGAGGACGCCTTGATCGCCCTCGACATGAGCGAGTACTCCGAGCGGCACACGGCATCCAGGCTCTTCGGCTCCCCGCCCGGCTACGTCGGCTACGAGGAGGGCGGCCAACTGACGGAGAAGGTACGCCGCAAGCCGTTCTCGGTGGTGCTGTTCGACGAGGTCGAGAAGGCGCACCCGGACATCTTCAACTCCCTCCTGCAGGTGCTGGAGGAGGGTCGGTTGACGGATGCCCAGGGCCGGGTCGTGGACTTCAAGAACACCGTCATCATCATGACGACCAACCTTGGTAGCCGCGATGTCGCCAAGGGCGTCATGCTCGGCTTCGCGCCCGAGGGCGATTCGGAGAACGCCTACGAGCGGATGAAGGCCAAGGTCCAGCAGGAGCTCAAGCAGCACTTCCGGCCGGAGTTCCTCAACCGGATCGACGATGTGATCGTCTTCCACCAGCTCTCCGAGCTCGAGATCGTCGAGATCGTCGACCTGATGATCGCCGGGCTCGAGCGTCGGCTGCAGGAGCGGGACATGGCCATCGAGCTCACGATCCCGGCCAAGGCCCTGCTCGCGGAGCGTGGGTACGACCCCGTCCTCGGTGCGCGGCCGCTGCGCCGTACCATTCAACGGGAGATCGAGGACCCGATGTCCGAGAAGATGCTCTTCGGCGACCTCGTTCCAGGCACCATCGTGCTGGTCGACGTGCAGGGTGAGGGTTCCGACCGCGAATTCACGTTCACGGCGACCCCGAAGGCAACCCTGCCGGATGCCCCTCCGGTGGAAGCGGCAGGCTAGATCCGAACTGTCCAGGGAGGGTGCCATGGGAAATGGACCACTCATCCCTGGGTTGAGGGAATTCGATGGACCACGTCGTGGCGTCCCCCGGGTGATCTGGGTGGCCCTGGGACTTGTGGTGGTTGCCGGACTGGGCCTGGTCTTCATCGGGGTCTTCGCGGGTGCTGGGCCCATGAAAAGCCTGGGCACCGTAACCGACGACCTGCAGACCGTTGCCTTCCGTCCGACGACAGACGAAGCGGTCGTTCAGGTTGCGGTGGCCTTGCCGCCCGAAGGCCTGTGTAGCCGGGACCTGGTGGCCGTCGATGCTGTCGAGGGTTCAGGCACCGTCTCAGTGTCCGCTTCGGTCACCTCGCTGCGGAATGCGCCCTGCGACAAGCAGGGCGGGACGGGCGACGAGGTGTGGGTGGACGTTCTGCTAGATCAACCGTTGGGCCAACGGCTCGTCGTTCGATCCGAGGACGGCCAGGAACTCCCGCGGCAGACCGCCGCCAACCTCGGCGGCTAACCCCTTCGCCGTTTGTCCCGGTATCCGCCACAGCCGACACAATGGCAGGCGGATCAGGGTCGATTTTGACATCTGTGCCGGTGCCTTTGTCCTGTCCGCCCGGCTGGCTGGTGAAGAGACCTAGTTGGTAGCTGGTTCTATTCCGAGGCTGGTTAGCAGTGCCTCAACGCGCGTGCGGATGTCATCGCGGATGGGTCGCACTGACTCGATGCCGAGTCCGTTGGGATCGGTGAGGGACCAGTCCTCGTATCGCTTGCCGGGGAAGATCGGGCAGGCGTCTCCGCAGCCCATGGTGACGACGACATCGGCCGCCCGCACCACCTCGTCCGTCCACGGCTTGGGGAACTCACCTGAGATGTCAATTCCCACCTCGATCATGGCCTCAATCGCCGCCGGATTCACTTGGTCGCCGGGTTCAGACCCGCCCGACCAAGCGACGGCACGGTCACCTGCGAGGGCCCGGAAGTAGCCGAGCGCAATCTGGGATCGACCCGCGTTGTGCGTGCACAGGAAGAGGACGGCCGGACGGGCGTCGGTGCTGCTGCCCTCGACCCGAGCGAGGGCGCCGAGGCGCTCGCGCGCGAAGCGTTCCGCGAAGACGGGTAGGTACTTCTGATTCGTGGATCGGGTGGCGAATTCGTCGTAGGAGGAATTCAGGAACAGTTCGATGGTCTCGGCTCCGAAGATTCCTTCGAATTCCCGCTGCAGGAGTGCGGAGGTGGACCGCAGGACCAACTGGTGCTCAAGAGCGACGATGTCATTCACGGGAGGCTGCTGCTCAGTACTCATTGAGGTGCCCTTCTCTTGGGAGTGTTGTTGCGCGTGGAAGGCGCGCTCACTAGTGGACTGAGCCGGCCGATACGCACCGCGAGGTCCTGGACTGTGGCATCGAAGGCATGTGAATCCCCGGATCCGGCTGGATCCGGGACTGACCAGTGAAGGTGATCTTGATCGCTCAACCAAAGCTCCTCGTTCGCCGCATCGCACACGGTCACGACGAGGTCGGTGGGGTGAAGGACTTGATCCAATGACTTGGGAACGTCCTCGACTAGGTCTAGTCGCGAGTGCCGTGCCGCCGCTCGCGCCCGGTGGTGAATGCGCTTAGCGGGGTGGGTTCCGGCGGATGCTCCGGGGACGGCTGAGCAGGACGTCCACAGTGCCGAGGCCAGAATGGAGCGAGCCGCATTCTCGGTGCACACGAAGACCACCCGGGGGGCCACAATCGATGGCCCGGCGATAAGGCCGTCGAGAGCCTCGTTGTTCAGGTGGACATATGTCCGACGTCGATCTCCAGCCGAGTGCCCGCGAGCGATGACCCCCGCGTCCTGAAGGACTCGAAGGTGATGGGCAAGGAGATTGCCGGGTATGTCGAGTGCCGCACAGAGAGCGGCTGGGCTTAAGTCCTGCACCTGAAGCAGGTCGACAATGCCGAGGCGGTGTGGGTCACCGAGCGCCGCGAAAGTCTTTGCCCGCTCTCCTCTCGAAGAAAGTGCAGTTTTCATTGACTCAATATTTATTGATATGTTCCATCCTGTCAACTCTGGGAAGGAAACCTGATGGATTCTTCGGTCGCACGACGGCTCGCAGCCGAGTTCCTCGGCACAGCAGTGCTTGTCGCAACTGTCGTTGGCTCGGGAATCATGGGCGCCCGACTCTCCGAGGACCTTGCGGTTGTCCTTCTGGTCAATGCAGCATCGACGGTCGCCGTCCTGGGCGTGATCATCTGGATGCTCGGCCCGATATCTGGGGCGCACTTCAACCCGGTAGTGACCGCCGTGGCGACCGTGCGCCGGGAGATGGATTGGCTTGAGGGAGTGCTCTACCTGCTTGTTCAGGTGCTGGGTGCCTTGGCCGGGGTCGCACTCGCCAACCTGATGTTCGACCTGCCTGCGTGGCAACCATCCACGAATGTGCGCTCGGGCGGGGGGATCTGGCTTGGCGAGGCGGTTGCAACAGCGGGTCTCATCCTCGTTATCGGGGCGTTGACGAGGACGGGTCGAGGGCACCTAGGTGCCGTGCTTGTTCCGGCCTGGATCGGAGCCGCGTACTTCTTCACCTCGTCGACGTCCTTCGCAAACCCGGCCGTCACCGTCGGTCGCAGCCTCACCGACACTTTTGCGGGAATAGCCCCGGCGAGTGTCCCGGCATTTGTCGCCTTCCAGTTCCTGGGTGCGGCAGTGGGCGCTCTGCTGGTCGAGTTCTTCTACCCAAGGAAAGGGCGGGCGGAGCCGCTTGACCTACCTAGTCCGATCCACGGCCAGCAGGCCGGTTGACGCAGCCAATCAGGCTCGTGCCAAACGCGCCCTGACCTGGTCATGCGGCAGCGCATAGCTGCGGTGGCCATCTCGGCCGCCCATGTCGGAGTTATTCACTAGCGCATTGAGGACGGCTTCCTCGACGCACTGCACCGTTGCCTCAAAGAAGGGGTCCATCCGGTTCCAGGGGATGAAGTTCAGTTGACGAATATCGTCCGCTGGGCCGGAGGGAAACCCGCTGTCAAGGGCGCCCGCATTGGCCGTCGAGAAGCCTAGGAAGATGTCCCCGCTGAAATGGCTACCGCTCGTGCCGGTTCGAGCGAGGCCATGGGATACGCGTCGGGTCAGTGCCTCGCACTGGGCTGGCAGCAGGGGTGCGTTGGTGGCGATGACGGCGATGACAGACCCGGTGCCGGGCGGTGTGGGTATCGCCCGCTCAGCACCCCGTCGGTCCGCATGTATCCAGTCGTCCTCGCCAATCGGGTTGGGGACGTCAAGGTCACCCATCGGAATTCCGGCGATCGTCAGTTCGGGGCGATCACCGAAGTTCGCCTGGAGGAAGGCACCGACGAGGTACTGATGGTCACCGAGCGTGACGGTCCGAGAGGAGGTGCCGTTGCCCCCCTTGAAGGAGTAGCAGTTCATGCCCGTTCCACCCCCGTGCGAGCCCTCTTGAACCGGGCCACCGACTGCGCTGTCGATGGCTAGTCCTGCATGTGAGGGCTGAACGACGGGCTCGTTGATGCTGTTCAGGTAGCCGTCCCAGGTCTCCGCGACGACGGGAAGCAGCCACTCGACCGCTTTGGCTGGCCGATTGGCGATGATCCAGTCGATCACCCCGCGGTGCACGCTGCCGACCGCGTGGGTGTTCGTGATCATGAGCGGGCTGCTCAGGCCGCCGGTCTCACGAATCCAGTGCGAGCCTGTCATCTCCCCGTTGCCGTTCATTGAAGTGAAGCCCGCCGGGACGGACGTGCCAATGCCCGACCGACCGAGGGGCAGGATCGCGGTGACCCCGGTGCGCGCGGCAACTCCGGGGGCGGAGCCATCCTCGATCAAGGTGACCATCCCGACCTCCACACCGGGAATGTCGGTGATCGCGTTGAGGGGACCAGGATTGCCAGCAAGGGGGATACCGAGGTCGCGTGCGCGCATGGCCGCAGGCTACGGGGCGGTCGGCCCACTTGCTGTGGCGCCGGGCAACTGGAAGAGGCCGTTGCTGTCGGTCTCAATTAGGCCGTCGGAAAGGAGCCCTTCGACGGCCCTGGCGCGCTGCTCGCCGTCGGGCCAGGCGGCCTCAAGGGCGCTGACCGGCACGGCGAGGGGACTCTCGCGAACGACGGCCAGCACGCGGCCGCGTGCCTGCCGATCACTGCCCTCGAACCGGGCCTGCGGGCGCGGCCGGGCGCCGTCCGGATAGCCGGCCCTGCGCCAGGCGCAGGCCAGCGCGATGGGGCAGCCGTCGCATGCCGGGCTGGCCGCAGTGCAGATGAGCGCCCCGAGTTCCATCACGGCCGCTGACCAGACCGCCGAATCCGGATGATCGGCAAGGACGGCAGCTCGACTCTGCTCCCCACGGGTGATGTGCGTCGATGGATATGCCTGACCCACTGTTGCCCGGGCGATTACCCGCCTGATGTTGGTGTCCAGGACGACTGCTGGCAGGCCGTAGGCGAAGGCCCGGACAGCTGCCGCGGTGTACGCACCGACCCCGGGCAGTTCCCGCAGGGCTTCCTCATCTGCGGGTACCTCGCCCTCGTGCCTGTCTCGGATCAGGATGGCGGCAGCGTGCAGCCACGCAGCTCGGCGCGGGTATCCCAGTCGGTCCCACATTCGCAGCGCATCGGCGAGTGGTGAGGAAGCAAGAGCCGACGCGGTCGGCCAGCGATCCAGCCATGCCGTCCAGCGTGGAATCACCCTGCTGACCGGCGTCTGCTGGAGCATGAACTCGCTGACCAGGATCCCCCAGGCGGAAACCCCCGGCTCCCGCCATGGAAGGGGTCGTCGTGCCTGTCCGAACCACTCGATGACCGGGTCGACGATGAATGTCGGGCTCGTCTCCGCGTTCGATTCGCCGACCGCGTACATCCTGGCGTTCATTGGTGGAGCGATCGTTGCATGTCGGGTCCGCGCCCCCGCTACCGTGGTTCCCGTGAGCAGCCTGATGCATCCGGTCGGCCCTGAGCCGCCCGGCGTGTATTGGCTACGTCGAGTTGCATTTGTGATGGTGATTCTGACTTTCGCAATGGGCGCCTGGTGGGCGATCGGCTCCGTTCTCGGGAGGGATTCCGCTCCGGTGGCGACCCCGGCGGGGACGACTTCCCCGAGCACAGCCGGGTCGGCTGCCTCGTCAACCCCATCGGCGGGGTCGAGTCAGGCCCCCAGCCAGGCTCCGACTGAGGAGGCCGCTGAGTCGGCTGAGCCCGCCGCAACGAGCACCGTCAAGGAGTGCGTGGACTCAGCGATCCTGGTTGAGGCGGACACTGATGAGCGCAGTTATCCCGTCGAATCGACGCCACGCCTCACCATGACAATCACGAACAAGGGGGACGTAGCCTGCACGCGGGACGTCGGCACCAAGGCGAATGAACTCGAGATCACCTCAGGTGGTTACCACGTTTGGTCCAGCGACGACTGCGCGACGGATAGCAAGTCCAAGATCGTCACCCTGCAACCGGAGGACACAGTTGCCTCCAGCCTTACGTGGAGCGGCCGGTTGAGCAAGAAGGGCTGCACGGGTGGCGACACCGTTGCGAAGGCGGGCCGTTATGACCTGGTGGCCCGCAATGGCGAGGTGCGCAGTGAGAAGGCAGGCTTCGCGCTCACCAACCCCGAGTAGGGCTTGGTCCTCACCCGAGATTGCTGACGGCTGAGTACGCCGCCTTGAGGGTGCGTACCTCGATGAGTTGCGCGATTCGGGTGTCGACCGCGTCGGCGGTGCCGTGCGGGACGAGGACTCGCCGGTATCCCAGTCGAGTTGCCTCGGCGATGCGCTGGTTGGCCATCGGTACGGGACGGATCTCGCCAGCGAGGGTCACCTCGCCAATTGCCGCGACATCGATCGGAATCAGCGAGTCGTGCCCGGCGGATGCGATGGCCAGGCAGACGGCGAGGTCTGAGCTTGGATCCGACAGTCGCATCCCACCGATGGTGGCCACGAAAAGGTCCTTGTCGAACATCCGCAAGGCTGCCACCCGCTCGGTCACCGCGACGAGCATGGCCGTTCGGGACGAATCCAGCCCAGAGACGCCCCGTCGAGGATTCGGATTGGTCGACGGGGCAACGAGGGCCTGCACTTCTGCGAGCAGGGCGCGGCGGCCCTC
Organism: Candidatus Nanopelagicales bacterium; assembly: GCA_032117355.1. GTDB lineage: Bacteria > Actinomycetota > Actinomycetes > S36-B12 > S36-B12 > REEB460. The sequence continues at coordinate 9,334 of JAULZL010000078.1, read as the reverse complement.
GATGGTGACGGTAACCGCGGTGCCGGGGATCGGTGCCTCGCGAATCCCGCGGAACAACACACTCGGGTCGGGGACCTCGCGCAGCCCACCATCGGTCTGCTCGAAGCAGGCAACCTCGTCGGCCGGGCCGTAGCGGTTCTTGACCGCTCGCAAGAGGCGTAGCGAAGTGTGGCGATCACCATCGAGGGAAAGGGTCGCGTCAACCACGTGCTCCAAGGCACGCGGCCCGGCGACCACGGACTCCTTGGTGACCTGGCCCACCAGGCACAGGGGGATCCCGCGCCCCTTCGCGACGCGCGTCAAGGCCTGGGCCACCTCCATCACCTGGGTAACCCCGCCCGCGCGGCCATCGACATCCAGGGAGGCGATCGTCTGCACCGAGTCCACGATGACCAGGGCGATATCAGGACCGTGCTCGTCGATGTGACCGATGACATTGGCCAGGTCAGTCTCGTCGGCGAGGAAGAGGTTTTCGCTAGTGGCGCCAACGCGCTGGGCTCGAATCGCGATTTGGTCCACCGACTCCTCGCCCGAGATGTAGAGGGTTCGCCGGCCGGTGCGCTTGGCGATCGAGTCGGCCACCATGAGCAGCAGGGTGCTCTTGCCGGCGCCAGGCTCGCCGCTGAGCAGCAGGACTTGGCCGGGTACGAGTCCGCCGCCGAGGACTCGGTCGAATTCGCCAATACCCGTCGTGATCCGCGGGGCGGGACCGGAGGTTGTGATGGCCGAGACCTGGCGCGCTGGAGTCCGCGGAGTGCGTCCCTGGGTGGATGCTCGGCGTCCCGGCTCGGCAGCGGTGGGGGTGACCTCGGCAACTGTCCCGAATTCCCCGCACTTCACGCATCTGCCAGTCCACTTCAGGCAGGTAGCCCCGCAGGCTGAGCATGCGAAGGAAGAAGTGGCCTTGGCCATGCTATTCCGGATCAGCCGGATGAATCGAGAACGCGGTGCGATCCCGTCGGGCCGCCATAGCCTGCTCCCGGGCAGTGCAAATCGACGCAAGTTCGGCGTATGCCTGCTCGCCGATCAGCGCAACGATTTCGTTCCGGTTGGAGATGTAGACCGGTTCCACGCCAACATGCGCCTCGGAGTTGCCGCTGCAGTACCAGTCGAGATCCTCGCCACCAGGACCCCAGCCGCGCCGGTCGTACTCGCCGAGCACAAGGACGAGTTGGTTGTCGCCGTTCTCGTCCTTTCGCTTCTCGTACGTGCGCCGTACGGGAAGCTGCCAGCACACCTCGGGCTTGGTCTCGATGAATGGGACGCCCTCACGGGCAGCCAGATGATGCAGGGAGCAGCCGTAGCCTCCGGCGAAGTCCCGGTCGTTGTGGAAGATGCAGCCGTCACCGACGACGCGGGTCTTCTCACCGCCGTCCTCCTCGACGAACCAGCCCTTCTTCTGGCCGATCGCATGCTTCTGCCAGGTGCTCTCATCCAACTTCGCAACCCAGGTGGCCACGCGCTTTCGGTCCTTCTTCTCGGAGAAGTGAGCGCCAAGTGCACAGCAACCCGAGTCTGGACGATCCTTGTAGATGCCCTTGCAGCCATTGCCGAAGATGCAGGTCCACCGCGAGGTCAGCCAGGTGAGGTCAGCCCTGATGATCTGGTCGGAGTCGGCGGGGTCGACAAATTCGACCCACTGGCGCGGAAAGTCAAGGGGAACCTCGGGCATGGTGACACCCTATGGCTGGCCCTTGGGTACCGTCGCTCCGTGCGCATGGGAGTTCTCGACATCGGATCCAACACTGTGCACCTGCTTCTGGTGGACGCTCACCACGGGGCTGCACCCATCCCGGCCTCCAAGCGGAAGATCCCGCTGAGGCTCGCCGAGCACCTGACCCCGGACGGCAATGTCGATGATTCGGCCGTGCGGACCCTCATTGAGTTCATCCGTGAGGGCCAGACGCTGGCGGAGGACATGGGCGCGAGTGAGGTGATGGCTTTCGCGACCTCAGCGATTCGGGATGCGGCTAATGGCGAGGAAGTCCTTCGGCTCGTGCGGGACGAAACGGGCCAGGGGATCGAAGTGCTCTCTGGTGAGGACGAGGCGAGGATTACCTTTCTCGCCGTTCGTCGCTGGTACGGCTGGTCCACCGGCCGGTTGCTCGTGATGGACATCGGGGGTGGCTCGCTGGAGTTGGCCAGCGGATTGGACGAGGAGCCGGACGTAGCAGTGTCGGTTCCCCTGGGTGCCGGCCGGCTGACGAGGTCCCACCTGCCCAATGACCCGCCCACGGATGACGAGGTGCGGGCCCTACGACGCTATGCCCGTGCTGAGATCGCTGAGGTCCTCGGTCGGATCCGTCGCGCTGGTGAGCCCCAGATGGCCGTGGCGACGTCTAAGACTTTCAAGCAACTCGCCCGGATCGCCGGGGCGGCCCCGTCAAGTGAGGGTATCTACGTGAGACGCGAACTGACCGTTGAATCCATCCGAACTATTCTCGCGAACCTTTCCGGAATGACGGCGAGCGAACGAGCGGCGATACCCGGGGTCTCCGAAGGTCGGGCAGGTCAATTGCTTGCGGGCGCGGTCGTCGCCGAGGCGGCGATGGAACTTCTGGAGGTGCCGCGGCTGGCGATCTGCCCGTGGGCATTGCGCGAGGGCGTGATCCTGGAGCGAATGGATCGGCTACCAGCGTGAGCGTCAGCGTTGGGCCGATCATCGACCCGATCCGAGGGCTGACGGCGGCTCAGGTGGCCGAGCGAGTGGCGGCCGGCCAGGCGAATGACGCACCCGATGCGCGTAGCCGCAGCCTCGGTGACATCGTCAAGGCGAACACCCTCACGTGGTTCAACGGGGTGATCGGGCTGATGTGGGCGATCATGCTCATCGTCGCGCCGATCCAGGACTCACTCTTCGGCTTTGCGATCGTCGCCAACACTCTGATCGGCATCGTCCAGGAGTTGCGCGCCTCGCGGGCGCTGGCGAAGCTCTCGCTGCTCGGTGCTGCGCGGCCGGTAGTGAGACGGGATGGAATTGACGTGGCTATCGCGTCCCACGAAGTCGTCCTGGACGACGTGATCGTCCTGGCCACCGGCGATCAGCTCGTGGTCGATGGCGTGGTGCTCGATTCGCAGGGCTTGGAGATCGACGAGAGCCTGCTCACGGGAGAGGCCGATCCCGTCGACAAGTCGCCAGGTGCCCATGCGATGTCTGGCTCATTCGTGGTTGCCGGGTCCGGCTGCTACCAAGCAACGGCTGTTGGTCGCGACTCATTCGCCTCGGGCCTGACCGAGCAGGCCAAGAAATTCCACCTGACCAACTCAGAGCTACGCGATGCGATCAGCCGCTTCATCCGGACGATCTCCTACCTACTGCTCCCCATTGGTGCCCTGCTCTTCCTATCGCAGTACGTGCGCGCGGACGTCCCGATCAAGGATGCAATCCGCGGCACCATCGCCGGGATGGTCACGATGGTTCCTGAGGGGCTCGTCCTACTGACGAGCATCGCCATGGCGGTGGCGGTTATCCGGTTGGCGGCAAGGAAGGTCCTCGTCCAGGACATGCCAGCCGTTGAAGTGCTCGCCCGCGTCGACACCGTCTGCGTCGACAAGACGGGGACCCTCACTGCGCCGGGAATGGCTTTGCGCGAGGTGGTCATGATCGGCTCGGCTGCGCCGGATGCGGTGGACGAGGCACTCGGCGCACTCGCGGCCGTCGAGGCGAGCCCGAATCCCACCGTCCAGGCCATTGCCAATGGACGTCCCGATCCGGGTTGGGCCGTTACCTCAAGTGTTGCCTTCTCCAGTGCCCGCAAGTGGTCCGCGGCCACCTTCGGGCCGCAGGGCACCTGGGTGCTCGGCGCCCCCGAGATGCTGATCGCGGATGGCGACCCGATCCGCCGACGGGCTGATGAGTTGGCCGCCGACGGGGCGCGAGTCCTTGCCATCGGGCGCATGGAGCGCGAGCCCACGGCTGATCAGCCGATCACCAACCTCGACTGCGAAGCGCTGGTCGTCATCGATCAGCGGCTGAGGTCCGATGCAGCGCAGACAGTTCAGTACTTCCTCGACCAGGGCGTGCGCATCACGGTGATCTCGGGTGACAATGCGACGACGGTCGGTGCGATTGCCCGGTTGGCGGGTGTGCCGGGTGCTGATCGGCCGGTCGATGCGCGCGAACTGCCCGAGGATGTGAGCGAGTTGGCCGAGGTGATGACACGCTCGTCGGTGTTCGGCCGAGTAACGCCACTTCAGAAGCAGGCAATGGTGGATGCCCTCCATCGGAACGGTTCAACCGTTGCGATGACCGGCGACGGCGTCAATGACGTCCTCGCCCTGAAGAACGCCGACCTAGGGATCGCCATGGGCTCGGGCTCAGCGGCGACCAGGGCTGTAGCCCAACTGGTGCTGCTCGAAGACCGCTGGTCGGTGATGCCCAGTGTTGTTGCCGAGGGACGCCGGGTGCTCGGCAATATCGAGCGTGTCTCGGACGTATTCCTGACCAAGAGCTTCTACGCGATCATCACCTCGGTCGTCACGGCACTGGTCGCAGTGGAGTTCCCGTTCCTGCCCCGGCACCTCACTGTGATTGGTGCGCTGACGATCGGTATCCCTGGTTTCTTCCTCGCCCTGATGCCCAATACCGAGCGCTTCCGACCGGGATTCTTCCGGCGAGTCCTGCTGTTCTCCGCACCAGCGGGGTTGATTGCCGCCACCTGCGCATTCACGAGTTACGGCCTTGCACTGCGACTCGGTGAGCCCCTCGGTAGCGCGCAGTCGGCGGCCACGGTGACGCTGTTCATCGTGACCACCGCAGTTCTCCTGCAAAGTGCCCGGCCGTTGAACCTGCTGCGCCTTGGGATCGTGGCCCTGATGGTTGCCCTGTTCCTCGCGGTGCTTTACGTGCCATTCCTCTCGACCTTCTTCGCCCTGTCGCTGGGCCCGGAGCGCTACTCGGCCATCTCGGTAGCCGTGGGCCTCATCGGCGCGGCCCTGGTGTGGGTGGCGACCTTGGTGACGGACAGATGGCGGCGAGCCTGAAGTGACGGCACTGTGCTGCGCGGATCGGCGCCGATGACCGTCGTCGGCCTTTCGTCCTCCTCCGTCTACCCGGAGTCGACGGCTGCGGCCTTCGAGCTCGCATCCTCCTTGGGTTACGACGGCGTTGAAATCATGGTCGGCACCGATGCGATCAGCCAGGATGCGGACGCTTTGAAGTCCCTTATGGACCACTACCAAGTCCCTGTGCTTTCGATTCATGCCCCCTGCCTGCTGGTCACCCAGCGAGTGTGGGGGACGGATCCCTGGGGCAAACTCCTTCGGGCCCAGCAGGCGGCTGAGCGGCTTGGCGCATCGACTGTGGTCGTTCACCCTCCCTTCCGCTGGCAGCGGGACTACGCCAAGGGATTCCTGCAGGGCCTCATCGATATGGAGCAGCAGACTGACGTGACCTTCGCCGTCGAGAACATGTTCCCGTGGCGCGCTGGGCCGGGTGGTCTCGCGGCGTACTCCCCGGGATGGGATGTCCGGGACGAGGACTATCGGTTCACCACCGTCGATACGTCCCATACCTCGGTCTCGCGTACCGACCCCATCCAGCTGGCCCGCGATCTCGGGGATCGGGTCGGACACGTCCATCTCGCGGACGGCACGGGATCGGCCCGCGATGAGCACCTGATTCCCGGACGTGGGAACCAGCCTGTCGCTGAATTCCTCGGTCACCTCTCCGAGGTCGGTTTCGCGGGCTCGGTCATCGTCGAGGTGAGCACTCGGGGAGCAGGCTCTCGTCCGGCTCGACATGAATTGCTGACTGAGGCGCTGGACTTTGCTCGGCTTCACCTGCAGGGCTCGCCGGGCTGACCCGCGTCTACGTATTCGCGGGCGGTGGGCCGCTCACGATTACGAGGAAGAGCCTGACCGCGTTGACAACCATGGCGATCAGTGAGCCGATCATGACGGCGACGATGATCAGCCGCGCGAGCACCGTCCAATTGAAGGCGAACGTGGCGAAGTCGAACGGGAACACCTGGTACATCCGAATCGCGATGATCAGGCTGATGGCTGCCAGGGTGAACTCGCAGGATGCCTTGAACCACGTGGAGTCGTAGGCGATGTAGGCGACGTTGGCCGCCACGCTGAGCAGCAGGGAGAGGTTGATGATCCACAGCACGGTGGTGAACTCGGCCGTAAGGACATCGATCGCCGTCCAGCCTGGCATCACATTGATCAGGTACAGGAACGCGAGGTTGATGATGATGGCGATCACGTAGCCGACTCGTCGACCCGCCTGACTCGCTCGCGCGGAAGTCTTCGTCGTGGGCTTAATCGTCGTGGGGTTCTTCGGCGTGGCTGTGCCCTCGGGTGGAGTAGTCATCCCGGGCGGGGCCGTCGCCTCGGCTTGGGTCTTCTCGGATTGGGTCGTCACCCCAGACTGCGTTGTCATGTCTCGACGGTAGGGCGTGAACTCTGTGGCTCCACAGTGCCGATGGACCTGCGCGAGAGAGTCTCCTTGCCCATGGCAGGCTGTAGCGGCGGTGGCTGAATGCTGCCTGACCGTTGGATTGAAGGGCGGCGTGATGACTCGGATTGCGGTTCTCGGCGGCGGGGTGATGGGTGAGGCCCTCATCGTCGGGATTCAGCGCAGGGTGCACCCGGCTCCACTCATCGTGGTGTCGGAGAAGAGGCCGGAGCGCTGCGCCGAACTGGTCCAGCGACTGGGGATCGAGGCCGCTGAGCCACCCCGGGCCGTTGAGCATGCTGACGTTGTCGTTCTGGTCGTCAAGCCCCAGGACATTCACGGCCTGCTTGCTTCGATCGCACCCGATGTTTCACCCGGCGCGCTGGTCGTCTCCATCGCTGCGGGCATCACGACCGCGGTCATCGAGTCTGCCCTCCCGGGGACCCATGTGGTGCGGGCCATGCCTAACACGCCGGCGCGGATCGAAAGTGGGCTGACCGGCATCTCAGCCGGCAATTCCTGTAGCCAGGGCAAGCTCGAGCAGGCCCGGCACCTGCTGACGGCCCTCGGAGTGGTCGTGGAGGTCCCCGAAGCACTCCAGGACGCCATCACGTCGGTGTCCGGTAGCGGACCCGCCTACCTCTTCTACCTAGCCGAGGCGATGATTGCGGGTGCCATCGCCGGCGGTATTGCGCCGGATGATGCCAGGCAGGTCGTGGTGCAGACCCTGCTCGGTGCTGCCCGACTGCTGCAGGTCAGCGATGAGCCAGCCGAAGTACTTCGATCGAATGTGACGTCCCCGGGCGGGACAACCGCGGCGGCCATTGCTGTCTTCGATGATCGGGGGGTCAAGGAAGCCGTCGTGGCGGGCATCGAGGCGGCTCGGTTGCGCAGCCGCGAACTGTCCGGTCAATGAACATGCTCCAGCGACGTCACTCACGTTCGGTGCGTAGGTTCGACAAAGCATGAGTGACCGAGTCGCCGTGGTCCTAGATGACGCACTGGCCGAGTACGACTTCGGTGCTGGCCATCCACTCGCCCCCATTCGAGTGCAACTCGCCATGCGCCTCGCCCAGGAATTCGGGCTCCTCGACCAGTCCAATGTCGACGTGCTGACCGGGGTCGAACCGGCAACGACCACCGATCTGCTGCGGGTGCACGAGGAACTCTTCATCGACGCCGTGCAGCGTGCTTCGCAGGATCCGCACTTCACCGACCCACTACGAGGCCTCGGCACTTCTGACGACCCGGTATTCCCCAATATGCACGTAGCCGCCTCCCGTGTGGCTGGTGCCACCCTTGCCTGTGCAAGGGCCGTCCATGACGGGAGAGCCGAGCACGCGGTCAACCTCGCCGGTGGTCTGCATCATGCAATGCCGGGCTCAGCGGGTGGCTTCTGCATCTACAACGACATCTCGGTCGCGATCTCCTGGCTGCTCGACCAGGGCGTGGAGCGCGTTGCCTATGTCGATGTGGACGTCCATCACGGCGACGGGGTGCAGGCCTGCTTCTGGGACGACCCGCGGGTGCTGACGATCTCCATCCATGAGAGCCCGCGATCGCTCTTTCCGGGGACGGGTTGGCCGACGGAGATCGGGGGGCCCATGGCACAGGGCAGTGCGGTGAACCTTGCCCTCCCGGCCGGTACGGGCGACCAGGGCTGGCTGCGGGCCTTTCATGCGGTCGTCCCCGACCTGCTTGCTGCCTTCGCGCCGCAGGTCCTGGTGAGCCAGCAGGGAGTCGACACACATCTTGAGGATCCGCTTGCCCACCTCGCCCTGAGCATCGACGGCCAGCGGATGACCTATGAGGCCCTGCACCGGTGGGCGCACCGCTATGCCGGGGGACGCTGGGTCGCGGTGGGCGGTGGCGGCTACGAGTGGGTCGATGTCGTGCCGCGAGCGTGGACCCACCTGATCGCCGAGGCCACCGGGCACCGGATCGATCCGGAGACTTCACTTCCCGCGGGCTATCGGGACTACGTGATGGAGGCCCTCGGCCGGCAGTCTCCCTTTCGGATGACTGACGGTCGAACTCCATGGCCCAAGGCCTTCGATGAGGGCTTCAACCCGGATGACGTCATTGATCAGGCCATCCTGGCGACGAGGTCAGCGGTGTTCCCTCACTGGGGACTGGCTGTCGAACCGATGGGTTGGTTCTGATTTGCCCAATCAACTTTCCCAATCGCACCATGGACCACTAGATTTCGGTTCGCCTAGTTACCGTTGCTCACCGGAGGGGAAGCCGGTGCGGAGGTTAGGCAGGAAGTTCGGTGACCTATGTCAACTACACCTGAGCGGTCCTTCTCGGAGGTCCGCTTCCTGACCGTCGCCGAAGTGGCGACGCTCATGCGCGTGTCCAAGATGACCGTCTACCGACTGGTCCATCACGGTGAGCTCCCCGCGGTGCGGGTCGGCCGCAGTTTCCGGGTTCCCGAGCAGGCCGTCCACGACTACCTGCGTGACTCGTTCGTCGAGACCGCATAGGCCGTCGGCACAACTGCACGTCACCCGAACGAAAGCCCGCTACCTCCGCGACGATAGAGTTGCGGGGTCACGATGAGAGGTTGGGCCTCGCGTCCATCCCAAACCTGAACGCGAGGACTAGATTCATGGGCTCAGTCGTCAAGAAGCGCCGCAAGCGGATGGCCAAGAAGAAGCACCGCAAGCTGCTGCGTCGGACCAGAGTCCAGCGTCGTAATAAGAAGTAGTTCACCTGCCTGGGGGTGCCATGGGTCGCGTGGTGCTTGTCACGGGCGCATCTAGGTTTCTCGGCCGCGAATTGGCGAGATTGCTTGTCGCGGATGACTCCGTTGATCGCGTCATTGGGGTTGACATCGTCCCGCCGCCTGCGCCAATAGAGGGCCTGGAGTTCATTCGAGGCGATATCCGTAGTCCCATAATCGCGCGGGTACTCATTGATGCCGAGGTGAAC
>JAULZL010000077.1:0-6440 GCA_032117355.1 Candidatus Nanopelagicales bacterium | reverse complement strand
GCTGCTTCCCAGGGGAAGTGTTGACCAGATTAGTCGCTGACCTAACGGATGGCGCCGATGTTCGCCAAACGTTAGGTCAGTTGATCGGCGGTGATTGCCCGGTGGATCGGATTCCACATCGTCATGAGTTCCGGCCAACTTGCCAAGGGCGATGGTCATGCGGCCCGGTTAGAGGGGGAACCCCGACTACGCAAAGGCACGTCCCGGGACGGCTACGCCAACCCGATCTACCGGCTTAGTACCTCACTGATCCGGCCGGAACCTTCCGGTTCGACGCCCTCCGATTTGATACCCGCCGCTGTGGCCGCTTGTGCAGGGTGAAAGGAGATGACGGCGTGGTTCGCGGAGTACAGGCCCACTAGGGCAGTCCTCGAGGCCATTGACGGGGCTTGGCCGACTTCCTGATCGGTCAGCATCCCGAGTAACTAACTGCCCGGGTCCTGAGGGTGTAGGACACTTTCAAAGCCCCGGCATCTCAGTAGTCGCTTAGACGAGAAGGGACAGGCGTGGAAGAGATCCTGATGGGGCTGCCGAAGATCGGTGTGGCGCTGCTGTCCGTTGCCGTCTTCATTGGCGTGCTGCTTCTCGTGTTCTTCGCTGCCGGCCGGGCGTCGGGCCGACTCCAGTCCCCACTGGCCGTTGCGATCTTCCTCGGGCCAGCAGTCCTGTTGCTGCTGATCGGTCTCGTCGTACCAGCCTTCAGAACGACATACGGCAGCCTGCTCGATGCCAATGGCAAGGAGTTCATCGGCCTGCAGAACTATGGGTGGGTCTTCACCACCGAGGCGATGAGGCAGGTTCTGCTCAACACCTTTGCCTGGATTCTGATCGCGCCGATCCTCTCGACGTCTCTCGGCCTGACCCTTGCACTGCTCCTGGACCGGATGCGCCGGGAGTCGCTCTCGAAGTCCCTCATCTTCATGCCGATGGCCATCTCATTCGTCGGAGCCGGGATCATCTGGGGGTTGATCTACGAATATCGGGATCCAACGCAGCCGCAGGTTGGCCTGCTCAGTCAGGTTGCCATGTGGCTGGGATTCGAAAACCCGCCCAACTGGATCCTTGAACAGCCTTGGAACAACTTCCTGCTGATGGTCATCATGATCTGGATCCAGACCGGATTCGCGATGGTCGTGCTGTCCGCCGCGATCAAGGCAATCCCGGGGGATGTCGTCGAGGCTGCTGAGCTCGATGGTGCGATTGGCTGGAAGCTCTTCAGCCGGGTGACGATCCCGATGATCCGCGGAACCATGATCGTGGTCCTCACCACGATCATGATTGCCGTGCTGAAGATCTTCGACATCGTGCGAACCATGACGAACGGCAACTTCGGTACGCAGGTAGTCGCCAATGAGATGTACGCACAGGCCTTCGTTCAATTCGATGTCGGACGCGGTAGTGCCCTCGCGGTGATTCTGTTTGTTGCAGTCATTCCGCTGATCGCCTACAACGTCATCCAGTTGCGCCGGGAGAGGACGATCCGATGAGCGTCGAGGCCCGGGAGTTCGTCCCATTGCCGAAGCAACTTCCTGAGGAGTCGATTCCGCAGGCCGCGCGTCGAGCCCTCAGTAGCCCCATTGCAACGGCCCTGGTGGTGCTGCTCACCGTTCTGTGGACGATCCCGACCGTCGGCCTGCTCATCACCTCCCTGCGACCCAAGGACCTTGCTCAGTCCTCTGGTTGGTGGACGGTTTTCTCCAACCCGACGCTGACGCTGAGCAACTACAGCGAGGTGCTCACCGGGGGATCAGTGATCCCGAACGGCATCACCCCCTACTTCGTCAACTCCTTCGCGATTGCCGTACCGGCCGCGATCTTCCCGCTCGTGATCGCCTGCATGGCCGCCTATGCGCTGGCGTGGGTGCCCTTTCGCGGTGCCACGCTGATCTTCTTCATCATCTTCGGTCTGCAGGTCGTTCCCCTGCAGATGGCACTGCTGCCCCTGCTCCAGATGTTCAACAAGGGTTGGAGCCTCGGGCCGATCACGATCATCCCCGAGATGAATCTTGGTGGCACGTACGTACCGTTGTGGATTGCCCACACCATGTTTGCGCTGCCCTTGGCCGTCTTCCTGCTGCACAACTTCATCGCGGCCCTGCCCAAGGACCTCATGGAGGCGGCTCGTGTCGATGGGGCGAGCCACTTCCTTATCTTCCGCAAGATCGTGCTGCCCCTCGCGATTCCCGCGATTGCGTCCTTTGCGATCTTCCAGTTCCTTTGGGTGTGGAACGACCTGCTCGTCGCCCTGACGTTCGCTGGCGGCACCCCGAACGTTGCACCGATCACCGCATACCTCGCGAACATCAAGGGCACCTATGGGGCGCAACTGCAACTGATCACCGCGGGTGCCTTCATTGCGATCGTCGTTCCGCTGATCGTCTTCTTCTCCCTGCAACGCTTCTTCGTGCGAGGGCTGCTCGCAGGTTCGGTCAAGGGGTAGGGACGGATCTCGCCCTGCCGCTGATTTCGAGATGGGGGTCGCAACCTCCTCGTGGCAGATCGAGGGCGACGTTGCAGGTTGCAGTCGTTGTACGTGGGATGACTTCGCTCAGGTTCCAGGGGCTATCGCCGACGGAGCCACCGGGGAGCCGGCTCGCGATCACGTGCATCGGATCGCGGAGGATCCAAGCCTGATCACCTGGCTCTCGGTGGATGGCTATCGATTCTCCATGAGTTGGCCACGTGTCATGCCGGACGGAACGGGGCCGTTTGACCCGCGTGGTGTCGGTTTCTGCGACCAGCTCGTCGCTGGCCTGTTGGAGCGCGGGGTCAAGGCGGTTGCCAGGTCTTCTTGACGAATCGCGCACCTCGCATCTGCACGATCACATCGAGGCCGTTCTGCGGGCCGGTGGCGAAGGCATCGACGTCCGCGGGTCCTTTGCGTGGAGCCTGCTGGACAACCTCGAGTGGTCATCCGGGTGGACAAAGAAGTTCGGCATCATCCGGGTAGACCCGGACACCGGCTTGCGCACCCCCAAGGACTCAGCGCGCTGGTACCGTCGCCAATTGAGTGCCCGCAAGGGATGGGGATACTCGCACTCTGACCGATGATCGGAGCCGGTTGATGCATGTTCAGCACATAGCCATGGCCGCCGATATCCCGGGGATTCTTGCCGTTCCTGACTCCGGCCACGGCCCCGGAGTCATCGTCATCCAGGAGTGGTGGGGGATCGTCCCGCATATCCGACATGTCGTGGAGCGATTCGCCGAAGCCGGTTTCGTCGCCCTGGCGGTGGATCACTACCGCGGGGTCGAGACGACCGAGCCGAGCGAGGCGAAGAAGCTGATGCTCGGGCTGCGGCTCCCCTCGGTTGCCGCCGACCTCGCGGGTGCCGCTGAGCACCTGCTGTCGCGCGAAGAGGTTCTCGGGGTAGGAGTCGGAGTCGTTGGCTTCTGCATGGGTGGCGGCCTGGCCCTCCTTGCGCCGACGGTGAGTCCGGCTATCGACAGGGCCGTGGGCTTCTACCCGGCTATGCCATGGCCCGACTACGCACCTGACTGGTCGCATTATGCGGGCAAGTCAGCCGTGATCCACCGGGCTGAGTCGGACGAGCCTTCGACGGGCGCGGCCATCGCCGAGTACGCGGCCGCTATCCGTCAGCACGGTGGGTCGATCGAGCTGTACGACTATCCGGGAAGTAGCCACGCATTCTTCAACGACGACCGTCCCGAGGTCTACTCCGCGGATCACGCGAGGGTTGCCTGGGATCGGACCCTCGACTTCCTGCGCCGGTAGGGCGCCTGGGTGAGGGGTGCTCGCAACTCGGCCGAGGCTGCCCGCCAGGCTGCTGGATGCCGGACGGTGGCTGACATCGATACCCGCCTCGTCCAATGCCGGGCCTGCCCGCGGTTGGTCACGTGGCGTGAGCAGGTTGCCCGGGACAAGCGGGCCTCCTACCGGGACCAGGACTACTGGGGGGCGCCGGTCCCATCCTTCGGCTCGGCTGACCCGGACATCTTGATTATTGGCCTCGCACCTGGTGCCCACGGCGCCAACCGCACCGGCCGGATGTTCACGGGGGACCGAAGCGGGGACTGGTTGTTCGGCTCGCTGCATCGGGTCGGCCTGGCGGCATCAGCCACCTCGACCTCTCGGGAGGATGGCCAGCACCTGGATCGGGTCCGGATCACCGCCGCCGTCCACTGCGCTCCACCGGATAACAAGCCCACCCCGCAGGAGGGCGCGACATGCGCTGCCTGGCTTGATCGGGAAGTGGCCCTGCTCGCCCCGGCCGTTCTCATCCCCCTGGGTGGGATTGCCTGGCGGGCGACCCTCGCCACCCTGTCGAGGATTGGCTGGCCGGTGCCCCGACCGCGGCCCGCCTTCGCCCACGGTGCGGAGGTGATCCTGGCTGGGACGGTGGCCCCGACGTTGATCATTGGCTCCTATCACCCGAGCCAGCAGAACACCTTCACCGGCCGACTCACCGAGCGGATGCTCGACGCGGTCTTCCTACGCGCTCGGGAGCATGCGGACGCAAGCCGCGGATGACCGGGCACCCATAGGCTGGGCGCTTCGCCCCTGTAGTCCAACCGGCAGAGACACCCGGCTTAAACCCGGCACAGTGAGGGTTCAAATCCCTCCGGGGGCACTGGGGATTGGCGAAATCGCCTGCGTCGGTTACCGTGTTTTCATGCAGTCAAACAACCCAATTCTTACGCGCTATGAGAAGTCCGGCCAGTCCGGATTCGCCTACCAGGAGGGTCAGCAGGCCTATCGACAGGCCAGCGCCGTCCCCGCAACTGCCGCGGCAGGTGCGCCCCCCACTGACCAGGCCTTCGATGTCGTCACCGCGGGCGGTGGACTGCGGGTGACCCTTGCCGATGTGATCGTCAAGAGCGCCATCATGTTCGGCATCGCGGTCGTCTTCGCCTTCATCGGCTGGAATGTCTGGGAGTCCGCTCCCTGGATCCTCTTCGTTTCGCTGATTGCGGGCCTCGGCCTCGGGCTGGTCAACGCATTCAAGAAGAACGTGTCACCGCCCCTGATGATCCTGTACGCGGTTGTTCAGGGAATCATGCTGGGTTCGATCAGCAACTGGTACAACGCATACGCCGAGGCGAGTCAGTACCAAGGGATCGTCCTGCAGGCTGTGATCGGCACCATGACCGCCTTCGGCGTCATGCTCGCGCTCTACGGCACGGGGATCGTCAAGGTCAACGGGAAGTTCGTCAAGGTCATGCTCGTCGCGATGGTGAGCTACCTGGTCATCGGCCTGGCCTCCCTGGTGGCGGCCATCTTTGGCGTCGGTGGCGGCTGGGGCTTCTACGGGGTCAGTGGCATCGGCCTGCTGCTGTGCGCCTTCGGAGTCCTGCTCGCTTCCTTCTCGCTGATGCTCGACTTCGAGGCCATCAAGCAGGGCATCGCAATGGGCATGCCGGAGCGCGAGTCCTGGCGGATGGCCTTTGGCCTGCTAGTGACCCTGATCTGGCTCTACTTGGAACTCCTGAGGTTCCTGGCCATCTTCGGTGGCCGCGACTGACGGTTCCACCAACGCAGCGGGCGGGAGACCAGAAGTGGTCCCCGCCCGCTGCCATGTCCGCTAGCCGAGTTGGCGCCGAAGGCGTACCAAGACTCCCGTCGCCTCGGCGATGGGTCGGCCGTCATCCCGCTCCAGGGCAACATGACGCAGGTCATGGCCGAGGACGGCCATCTGGTCCCCAAGCGCAATGGGTTCGACTCGCGGAAGCGGGCCCGGCGCCGGGTCACCGAGGGCAGCGCTCAGTTCAAGCAGCGCCAGTGCTGTGGTTCGGGAGGGCTCAACCGCTGCCCCGATTCGGGTGATTGGCATGGATCGCAATCGGTCGACAACCCGGCCTAGCTCGCGGTCGAACTCCTCTAGGGCCTCGCGGTCGATCAACCCAGGGCACCCTTGCGACTGAGGAAGGACCGGACCTGCTCCCGAGCACGGTCTCGGATCTCCGGGCCGTGGGTGAAGGCGGCAACCTGGTAGTCGAGTTCTCCGAGGACGGCGGCGCTGGCCTTGTTCTGCGCCACGGATGTGCAGAAGGCAGCCATCGGCCAGGTGCGGCGCGAGGCCATGTTGAAGATTGCATCGCCGGTAATCAAGGTTCCGGTCGGTTCATGCAATAGGGAGACGTGCCCGGGTGTGTGCCCGGGCGTGTGGTGCACGGTCACCCCGCCAGCGATGTCAATGACCTGCCCATCCTTGAGGCTTTCGGTCACGGGGATGGCATCAAAACCCCCACCGGACCGGCGGGCAAAGATTCGCCCGGTAGTGGTGCTCATGTCGGGGGGTGGCGGCTGCCCGGTGCTGACGTAGTGTGCTTCCGCTTCGTGGGCGAGGACACCGTCTGCCGACGACTGATCCACCATCGCTCGCGCGCCACCCGCATGGTCGTTGTGGGCATGTGTGAGGACGATTCTCTGGACGTCCACGGGGGTCTTGCCGAGGGCGGCGAGTCCGCGAACGATCCGG
>JAULZL010000076.1:0-2978 GCA_032117355.1 Candidatus Nanopelagicales bacterium | reverse complement strand
CAGCCATTGGACGAGGCGTCCGGGCTGGTCGGGGTTGTTCCCCTCGGCGAGGTACTGCCGGATCTTCGGCAGCGTCGCACGGGGGTAGAAGTAGAGGGCGATGCCAATCTGGGTGCTCGCAGGATTGGCGGGTTTCTCGACGAAGCTCAGGAGCTTGTTCGAGGGGTCGACCTCCACCACGCCGTACTTCTTGGCTTGGTCGAGCGAGCCGACGTCGTAGACGCCCAGGACGGGCTGGTTGACCTCGCGGCAGAACGTCCCGAAGTCGGCGAGGGACTCACTGAAGAGGTTGTCGCCGGCGACCACGATCAGGTCGTCGTCGATCTTCTCGCGGTCTAGGACGAGGTTGAGGTCCCCGATGGCGCCCAGCTTGTTGGAATCATCGGTGGAGCCGTCGTTGACGATGGTGAAGTCGAGCTGGGTCTTCGTCGCCCGGTACTGGTCGGCCCATGCCTGGAAGTGTCCGGCGAACTTGGCGTTGGTGACGATGTAGACGCGGTCGATCCCGGGGATGGGCGCCAGGTTGTCGAGGACGTAGTCGATCATCGGCTTGCCGGCGACCGGCAGCAGGGGCTTGGGCTGGGTCAGCGTGAGCGGATACAGGCGCGTGGCGTATCCGGCGGCGAGGATGAGGACTTTCATGTTGGCGTCGGATGAGAGTTTCGGTCTGAAACCCGATGATCAAGCGCGTTTCCGGAGAGGACTCACACGGAGACGTGGAGACGCGGGAAAAGAAAGGGTGCATGGAAGGATCCCTGAGGGGTGTTGAAGTGCGGTGCTGTCCCATCGATCGCAGGGGCCGAGAACCCGGTAGGAAACGGATTGTGCGAGGCGGATGTCCAGGCGCCTCCCAGTCTGTCGATCCCCGGCAACCTCTTCCCAACAATGGATTTCCTGTGTTGGCCTTCCTCCGCGTCTCCGAGGGTATGGGTTTTGTGCAGGCGGTCCTGTCACACAGGCAGGTAGCATTGCAGAAAGGACGGAGACGGGACCACCATAGGACCTGTTGGTGAGCTAAACCTGCAGGTGGCACTACGGGAATCGCTCGTGGAGACGCGTGGAGCTTAAGACTCTGTTCCTCTGAATGAGCGATGGCGAAAAGCACCTACTTGGGGACCGCCCCGCATACCTGAGTGCAAGTAGTCGCCTGGCCCGTCTCCGTCCATCTGCACAACTACAAGGAGAGTCGTGCAACAAATCCCAGTCCCTGTCGAGCGTGTCGTCGGCCTAGACGTCCACCCTGACAGTTTCACTGCGGCCCTGGTGGAGGGTCCCAATCCCCGGGCTGCAATCGTCCACAAGACCTTCGACAAGGTCCCCATGGCCCAGCTCCTGAGCTGGACCAAGAAACACACCACCCCAGACGACCTCATCGTCCTGGAGGCTTCCGGCAACAGCTTCCATGTCGCCCGTTCCCTGATGGAGATCGGGCGGAAGGTGGATGTCCTGGAGAGCGCCCACCTGGGCAAACTCAAGGAGGCCCACGCCAACAACGACAAGATCAGCGCGGTGCGCATCGCAAAGGCCTTCCTGGCCGGGACCACCAAGTCGGTCTGGATCCCGGATGCAGAGACTCAGCGGCGGCGTGACTGGAACCATGCCCACCGCAAGGCGGTCGAGCAGGTCACCCGATCCAACAACAGCCTGCTCTCCTACCTCAGCGACAACGGCGTGCGGGCCGACAAGCGCAACCTGTTCCTCAAGCGCTCCCTCGAGCAGAACACCGAGTGGATCCGCTCGGCCAAGCAGTGGTCTCCTTCCCAGTGGCTGGTCATAGAGATCCAACTGCATGACCTCCACCATGCCATGGACACCCGGCAGCGATGGGCAAGCCTGATCGCCCAGGAAGTCGCCCAGGACCCGATCCTGCTCTCGCTGGTCCGGCTGTTTGGGGTGCGCGAGGTGGTGGCCTTTGCCTTGGGAGCGGTCATCGGGGACATCCGCCGGTTTGCTGATCCCAGCAAGCTGGTCTCCTACGTGGGCCTGAACCCCGCCTTCGACGACAGCGGCAACCAGAAATGGAGTGGGGGCATTGGGGGGCACGGTCACAAGGGGCTACGAACCCTGCTCATCGAATCCGCCCACTCCCTGATGCGCTCCCGATCCCCGCTGGGGGACTGGGGGCGCAAGCTCCTGGCCCGCAGAGGCGAGTTCAAGCTGGCAGTGGCCGCGGTGGCTCGGAAGCTCCTGACGGCTGTCTGGTACCTGTTGATGGGACGCTTCGAGGCGGTGCAGGAGATCCCCAAGTCGCTGGACATCAAGCTGGGCGTCATCATCTCCCACATCGGTAAGGAGTCGCTGGACCGGCTCAATCTGACCCGTCAGGCACTGCGAGATCAGATGCATCAGACACTCAAGAGCGGACGGGTCTACGTCCTCAAACCCGTACGACAGTCACCGGGGAACCAGGCTCCAAAGGAGAACACCGCCTCAGAACTCGAGGCGGAGTTGGACCGGGTTGTGCCCGCCTGAGCCGGTGACTTGAAGGAAGGTCGCCTCCGGCGACAGAATTACGATCCACCCAAGAAACGGAGGGGAGAGAACGGCTCCAGGCCTGGCCTGACCGTTCTCTCCTTTCCAAGGTCCATTGCACACCGCTCCCGGCTCGGTCGGCCCTTCAGCTCACTCGACCAAACACCCTTCGGTTTTTTGAGCCCCACGTTGACAAAACACATACCCGCGTCTCCGCGTCCCCGCGTGAGTCCCCGCAGCCTCTTCCCGATCAGCCCGGATCCCGCGACGCTGTCGTCTTCACCTCGACCACATCGTGCGGCGCGGCCTCCCGCATGCCGGCCACGGTGACCCGGGTGAACCGGGCCTTCTCGCGCAGCAGCGGAAGCGTCTGCGCGCCGAGATAGCCAAGCCCCGACTGGAGTCCTCCCACGAGCTGGTTCAGGACCTGGTCCAGTCCCGCTGAGGCCTCCTTGAGCGCCTCGATGCCCTCGGCCGCGATCTTGCGGCTCGTGTCGGAGCTGCTG
>JAULZL010000075.1:0-4587 GCA_032117355.1 Candidatus Nanopelagicales bacterium | reverse complement strand
TCGGTGCACGCGATCGCGACTGCGGGAGGTGTCAGATGGTGTGTGTAAGGGGTCCGGGTCTGTTCCCTGAAGGGAGAACACACTGTGACTATGGCCAAGGCAGATCCGGAACGCGAGGAGCGTCGCCGGCAACAGAAAGAGATCGCGGACTCGTTGATGTCATCGGGTGCGCTTGATGAGATCTTCGCCCGCATCGACGCGGGCGAGCCACTCATCGGGCATGAGGGGCTGCTGAAAGGGATGTTGAAGGCATCGCTGGAGCGGGGCCTCAACGTTGAGCTGTCCGATCATGTCGGTTATGACCGTGGCGATCCGGACGCGTCGATGTTCCCGAACTCGCGCAACGGGAGCTTCCCGAAGACCGTCGCAACCGGGATCGGTGACATCGAGCTGGCGATCCCTCGTGACCGGCAAGGGACGTTCTCGCCGATGCTCGTTCCGACCGGCGTCCGCCGACTGGACGGGCTCGACGCGATGATCATCTCGCTCTACGCGGGCGGCATGACCGTGCGGGACATCGCCCATCACCTCGCTTCGACGATCGGGACCGAGCTCTCGCATGAGACGATCTCGAAGATCGTCGACGCCGTCTCCGACGAGGTGCTCGCCTGGCAGCAACGCCCGCTCGATGCGCCTTGGTTTCCAGTAGTCGTTGCGAATCAGCTGGTGTTGCTTTGAGGGATCCATCGTTGCATGAGTTGGCGTGGTGAGCGGTCCCCGAGGCAGACCCAGACTGGCGGGGCGTCGAACGACGGCTATGGCAGCTGAAAGACTCCTACACGATGGGACGCGAGAGTGATACCTGACGCCTTCCCAAGACAGAATCCGTGATGGAAAGCACGATGTCATAGGCAGCACCGAGGTCTATAACCTGGAGCTCGTTGCCCTTGGAACTCGAGAATCGGTCCACGCTCGCGTTGGCGGCAGATATCTCAAGTTTCTCAGATGTGCCGAACGCGATCAGCATCCACCTGCCGTCTAGAAGCAGCGATGCGACGGCCGGCGGCTGAAAGCTCGTGGCGCAGGAACGATCGCTTTTGGATTGAGCGCATATCACAGGAAGCGCACTATCTTGAAGCGGTGTCCGCAGCTCGAACAGATGCCCCTCCTCACTGGTCGAATCCACGAGGTCTTGGCTATGTAGTAGCGCGACGACTTCATCTCGAATTGTATAGAGATCCGTTCCATGCTCGGTGCTTGCCGACTCCAAGGCACGCGTGACGGTGTGGTCTGCAGCAGCCGCGATTGACATGTACCAGCCGTTCTCTATCCAGGAAGCGGATGCGAGAACCCCGGGTGCGGCGGGCTGCCGAACGAGCTGGCGATCGCCGGATACTTCGATCGGCGCGAGTGGTTGCTCGGAGATCAACTCCAGCAAGTCACCCGGCCGCACCGGCGTAGCGCGAAGTAGCACAGAATCATCAGCGCCTGAAGGGTTCGAGTACTTCAGCTGTATGAAGACCCGATCCAAGAATTTCGCACGGTTGGTGTCGAGTTCGACAAAGCCGCTCGAAACGATGCGTTCCACGAGCTGAGGTACACTCAGGTTCTCGCCGCCTTGGATCTTCTCGATGACGGCCGGCCCATCAGAATTCGGCGAGAACAAAGCGATGGTCACGAGCTCCGTTGGATCGGGCCACAGTTGCAGCAGCAAGTTCTTCTCGTCGACCTGCTGGAGTAAGGGCTGATGTTCGCTTTCAGACGGATTGCCCTCAACCTGCTCATCGACGATCCGGAGCCGAGAGCCATCAGCCGATTGGAAGACGCGAGCTGGGGTGATGCAGCAGTCCACGTTGAGGACTCCCAATGAAGCCGGCTTGATGTCCTTCAGCCCAGGAACCTCGAGGTTCGAAGACGGCACGACCATCTGAGCGCTTCCAGGAGCGTCGTCGTTGATCTCCTCAACATTGACCTTCGATTCCCTGTCACGCGCCGACCTCTCGGCCTCCACATCTCGGTCCTCAACTGAACCACATGCAACCGTGACGCCGGCCAGCGCCAGCGCAACACCGACACGAAAAGCGACTCTGGTTGGCATCAGTACGTAATCCTTTGAACGACCCAATCAAACCACCATTTCGGGGCAGGGCAACCAGCTTGCTCATCCGAGCCGCCTGTGGTCGCGGGCGGAAGAGGGTTGCTTCCAAAGACCTTGAACGGGAGAACAAAGTATCCTGACGGACTCCCGGCATTGCACGGAACGCCCCCACTGAACACTTCCAGGAACGACACGGCGCTACTCGGTACGCC
This sequence comes from Candidatus Nanopelagicales bacterium, assembly GCA_032117355.1. GTDB lineage: Bacteria > Actinomycetota > Actinomycetes > S36-B12 > S36-B12 > REEB460. The sequence continues at coordinate 2,337 of JAULZL010000075.1, read as the reverse complement.
GTAGGTGCGCGTGTCAATCGACCATGCGGCAATCTGGGTCTTGGCACCCGGATTGCTGGTGGGCGCGATTGTCGCCACGTAGACCATGCAGAATGATGCCGTTCCGTTGGCGGTCAGTGTCGAGAGCGGACACCAGGGCCCGGAAGTTACCGGCAGCGCATCGAAGTTGATACGAAATTGTTGCCCGACACCCCAGTTGTACACAATCGCACATGAAACCCCTGGGGCGCCAAAGTCAGCCGCAGAGTTACAGATATCTGGCTGTAGGTTCTTGAAGGAAGTGTTGTTGATCGCGAACAATCCCGTCAAAGCGGATCTATAGACTGTGGTTCCGTTCGATAGTATGCCTCTGTTCTGCATGCCGGCATAGAAACCAGTTGTGATGGAGAAACGTGGGTTGAAGGCGAAGTAGGTGCCTTTGCTAGCCGTAATTGCATCAGCCTGCATGTCTTGGTAGATCGAGTTGACTTGTCCGGATTGGGACCAGACGTAGGGACCGATGTTTGCGGCGCGGAACGGGTTACCCACAGTTCCGTTGCCAGCGCTAGCAAGGCTAGCGAATGCGCATGATGCGGCGACAACAACCGGAACTAACGCCCGAGGCCAACGAGATCTTCGCCCCATGTCTGCCCTCAACCTTCCTGCTCGCTTGTGCTCGCGCAGACAGACTAGTAAATCCTGGCCATAAATCAAGAGTGGTTGTCATGGGCATTTGAATCGCCGGGATCGGTTCACGTTCAGCCACTCGTCTGCTTCGGCTTGGAGTTGGCGGATCGAGCTGTATCGGCGTCGGTGGAATGCGGGACGCCAGCATTCTTGGAGTGCGGTGCCTTGGAAGCGTTCGACCACGGCGTTGTGGTTCGGGGATCGTGGCGGGATCCGTACGTGGGTCAGGCTCTTGGCGGCGAGGTGGGCGCGGAACCCGGCGGCGATGTACTCGGGTCCGTTGTCGGTGAGCACACATCGGACATCGACACCGAGCCGGCGAAAGGCGCGGATCACGTGATCGGTGAAACGGATGGTGTGGCTGGCGGTGACCGGGCCGTACACGATGAGCATGACCGCCCAGCGGGTCGCGACATCGATCGCGGTCAACTGGTAGACCTTCCCGACGCCTTTGAGGTTGCCGATGTAGAAGCTGTCCATTGCCACCAGATGCCCGGGTGCTGGGCTGTAGTGGCAGAACCCGAACGGTTCGCTGTTACGGGCGGCGTCGGTTGACAGGCCGGTGGTGGCAGCTGTGATCGCTGCGGCCCGGGCGACGCGCTGGCTTCGACGACCCAGGCCGTGGTCGACGAGATGTTTCTGAACGGTGGTCTTGCCGAGTGTGTAGCCGCGTTCTGCGAGCCGGTCCGCGTACTGGCGGCACCCCAAGGTCGGTTCGATGACGGCGAGTGTCAGTAGGTCCTCGACGACATGACTTGGTGTCGCGTTCGGCAGTTGGGGTGTGCGACGGTCTTTGGGCGTCAACGCTTCGAGTTGACGAGCACTTGAACGAAACCGGACATGTTGGAGTACCTGTAGCTCGTCGAGCTGACGGTGTAGCCCGAGGTACTCCAGTAGAACGTGTTCAAGCCCGACCCAGCTTCTGCGCTGGGCGCCACAATGCACAGCGCGAGCAAAGGCGCCACAAGCGCGCCCGCCAGCGCTGATTTCCACGTTCGGTTCACGAACTCTCACCGGTCTCAATCGACGAGGTCGCAAGCACCTGGCGCAGCACCTCGAGCGGCGTCCGTTCCTTGGTCGAGGTGCCCTGGACGCCCACCACAACCCACTGCGCCCCAGCTCTTCCGATCGCCGCCAGAACGGTGCCATTCTTGGGGCCAATGTCGTACAAGTCCCACTCAGTAGCGCCCACAACTACGCGATCGAGTGACTGCTCGGGCGGCAACCGGGCAGGAGCCGACTGAACAACCACCGTGAGCGCCATCGGGCCATCAAGAATCCAGCGCCCGCTTGCCACCACGAAGTCCGGATGAGAGGGTGCAGGTTGCGGGTCTTCGACGGCATCCGCAGGTAGGACCACCTTCGCGGGTCCTACGTCGGCCGTTCGAGGCCGCTCGTCTGCTGGCCGTACTGCATCCTCGGCGAGCGTGGTCGTGGCCGATTGTTCACGAGTAGTCGTCCGCTTGCTTGCCGCATCGGGTTCTACCACGTCAGGTGCGACCGCCACTCCACCACCTGGAGCTACCATCGACGGCGTCGTGTTTTCCATCCGCTCGCCGCATCCCGCGCCGAGCGCAAGCAGCGCCAGAGAGCCCGGCAACCAACCAACATGAATGTGCACGTAGTCCCTCCCGGCGGCTTCGGCGCCGCGCGCCAAGCCCACGTACTGAT
>JAULZL010000074.1:0-8918 GCA_032117355.1 Candidatus Nanopelagicales bacterium | reverse complement strand
CCTACCTGATCTTCCCGCTGCTCGTGCTCGTGCTGTGGCGAATGCACCGCAGGCTGCCGACCTGGGGCCTGTGCGTCGCATGGGCCATCGTGCTGACCCCGCTTGTCGTCTATGGACTTTCGACCACTGACTCGTACTACACCGATCGATGGGGATCAACGATCCGCATCCTGACCGAGTTCACCGCAGGCGCCATCACCTACCTGATCATGCGGCGAATGCTGCCGCCAGAGGCTGACCGGGCACCCGTCGACCCAAGTCCCCGCGTGGAGCGAGCCGCCACTGTGCTCAGCGTCCTGCTCCCGGTGATCGTGATCGCCAGCGCCGTCCTGCTCGGCAACCTGCCTGCTGCCCAGCCCCCACAGACGACCACCGGCGCCGACGCAGAGCCCCTGCCCCCGTACTTCCACCTGCTGTTGGTGCCAGTGCTGGTCGCCTGGCTCGGGGCTCTAGCCCTTTCTCGGCGCGGGCTTACCAAGGTGCTGGCCACCCGCACCCTCGTCCTCGGCGGCTTCATCTCCTACTCGCTCTACATGACGCACCTGGTGTGGTTCGGCCTATGGCGGGCGGCCATGAAGGCCGCCGGGATCGACGGCGGGCCGGTGTACGCCGTAGGAGTAGTCGTGCTCATCGTCGGGGCACTCCTGGTGGCGTACCTGATGTGGCGCATCGTGGAGGAGCCGGCGCGTGAATGGATGCGCGGACTCGTCGGCGTGCGCCGCACCCCGACCGAGGAGGCCGGGGAGGCCATTGCCGAGCGGGGTCAGCCCGGGTCGACCCCGGTACCTGGATCGGCGGAGCCCGTAGGGGTCACCCCGCCGGAGGAGCCGACAAGGCAATGATCTCCGCCAGGGCTGCTCGCCAGGATTCGGGTCGCAGCAGTTCGCCGGTTGCCACCATCAGGAAGCCGGCATCGATGAGGTCGAGGGGAACCCCGCGTACCTGCGACCAGGCGAGTGCGTAGATCGCCAACTGGACGGGGTCGGCCGAGCGGTCCGAGCCGGTCTTCCAGTCGATGACATCGAAGGTGCCGTTCGACTCGAACACGGCATCGATGCGCCCGCGAACCACTCGGCCCCCGAGGACGATCGCGAAGGGCTGCTCGACCGCGACCGGCACCCGATCGGCAAACACCGAACTCTCGAAGGCCGCCTTCAACTCCTCCAGGGCAGCGTCACTGACGATGTCCTCATCGGCCGCACCCGGTAGGTCATCCGGATCCAACAGGGACTGCTGGCCATACCTCGTCTCGACCCATGCGTGGAAGGCCGTGCCGCGACGGGCCGCCGGGGCCGGTTGCCGGGGCATCGGTCGCACGAGGTCCTCCGCTAGGCCCTTCGGATCACGCACTGAGCGCATCAGGGTGCTGGCAGCAAGGGATGGGGGCAGCGGAACATGCAGCACCGGGGTGCGGGCCGCACGTGCCTCCTCGAGCAGGAGGCCCGCATCAAGATCCCACTGGGCAAGGATCGCCTTCTCGGTCGTGCTAAGCCCTTCAACCGAGGGCAGCGGCAGGGTCATAGCGGCAGCGATCCCGGTGGCCACCACCTCTGCGGCGGCCCTACGGGCCGGCTCCTGGGTGCTCGCCGCGGGCCACGGCCAAGACTCCCCCGCGGCCCCGGACGACGGATTCACTTCGGACTCCGGCTCAGGCGCCCAGACGATGACCTCGCCGGCCCCGTCAAGGCACGCCTCATGGACCCCGCTGAGATAACGATCGGGCCCACGCGGCTTCGTCTGCGTTGGGCCCCACCAATGGCCGGTGACGACCAAGGACTTCTCGGCCCGGGTCACGGCGACGTACGCGAGGCGCTGATCGTCGAAATCCTGCCGGGCCCGCAGGACCTCGCGATAGGCCTTGTAGTGCTTGTCCCTCGGCCCCTCCACCGGATGGGGAAAGGACTCAAGTACCGGGTCGCGGTCCTCGCGCACCGGCCACGGCACGCAGGATGCGCTGGTGGGCCACTCCCGTCGACCCGTTCCACCCGGGAAGGCCCCCTTGGCCACCGCTGGAATGAAGACATGCGGGAACTCCAGGCCCTTGGACTTGTGGATGGTCATCAACTGAACGGCATCCTCGCTGCGGATGACGTCAACGCTCAGGTCCACGTCGAATCGCTCGGCATCAGACAGCCGGGACAGGAAGGCGCCGAGGGATGAGGACCCATCGAGATCAGTGAATTCTGCCGCGAGGTCGAGGAAGGTCGACCAGGCGACCTGCTGCTCCGGTCCGGCGAGAGCGCACTCGATGTCGAGCCCGGTCACCCGCGCCACGCGCATGACGAGTTCCAGAACCGGCTCGCCCACATACCTGCGCAACTGCCGAACCTCGTCGGCGAACTCAGCCAGGCGCTCGTGCGCCGCCGTCGAGTAGCAGGACGGGTCGCCAGGATCGAGTACCGCATCGCTCAGCGAGATCGCCTCAACGGGATCAGCCCCGGCCACCGCTTCATCCAGGGCGTCAGCGACCCCGTTCGTAACGGCTCGATGACCTCCTCCCGCCAATACGGACGCCCGGGCCCCTAGGGCGGCCAGGTCACGAACCCCGATCTGCCACCGCGGGCCAGCAAGGATCCGGATCAGGGATGGATTGGCGATCGGGTCGTGCAAAACCTCCAGCATGCAGCGCGCATCAACCACCACCGGCTGGCGCAGCAGCCCGGCTGCACCGTGGACCTGGGTCGGCACTCCCCGCGCCCGCAGCGCCAGGTCAACCTCAGCGAGCTCGCGGCCGGTAGCGGCCAGGATGGCTATCGAGCCCCAGGAGCCCTCGCCGGAGCCAATCCGGTGGACCTCGTCGGCGACCCAGGCGCGTTCCTCCTCCGAGGTTTCAAACAGCCCGCAGCGAACCCGACTCGGCCTTTGGTCCGGACCACCGGTTCGCAACTCACCAACTCCGGCGTGCAACTGGCGCAGGTCAACCGAGAGTTCATTTGCAACCGCGAGAATCTCCGGGCCGGATCGGCGGTTGGCGCTCAGCGTGTAGCGAGGCGCCGGTCGTCGCTCCTGTCCACGACCGATCGGGAAGTGGTGGGGGAAGGACTCGATGTTGTCGACACTGGCCCCGCGCCAGGCGTAGATGCCCTGGCATGGGTCGCCAACCGCCGTAACCGGATGCCCATCAGCGAAGATCGATTGCAGGAGATGCCGCTGGGCCAGCGAAGTGTCCTGGTACTCATCAAGGAGGACAACGGCGGTGCGCTCGCGCACGGCGGCCGCTACCTCGGGGAATTCTCGAACGAGTTCGCCGGCAAGGCGAGTCTGATCCGAGAAGTCGATGACGTCCCGGCGCTGCTTCTCAGCTCGCCACTCGAGCACCAGCTCAGCCAGGACGCGGCGCATCCGGGCTGCCTCCCGCACCTTCACCCCGTTGACCTGGAGCGGCTCGAAGGCCGTCAGCCCCTCGAGCAGTCGTTCATCGAAGGCCTTCAGCTCATGCGGGTTGACGTCCAGTTCACTGCACTGGTCGTCCAGGGCGAGCAACTCCGAGGTCAGGGTGACCGCGGACGAACCGAATTGCTCAAGGGGCAGCGAAGTGCGGCAGACCACTCGATAGGCCAATTGCTGCCGGGCACCGTCGGTGAGCACGATCGCGCCCGGCTCTCGGCCCAGGCGCACCCCATGATCGGTGAGCAGGCGCGCGGCAAAGGAGTGGTAGGTCTGGACGATCGGTTCACCGTTGAGTTCGTCCGCATCGTCAGGCGCGGCCATGATCCCGGCCTCGACCATCGTCCGCAGGCTCTTTCGCACCTGACCCAGCAAGGATGCGGCCGCCTTCGTGGTGAAGGTCAGCCCCAGCACCCCACCCGCTTCGACATGACCGCTCGCAACCAGCCAGGCGACCCGTGCCGACATTGCCGTGGTCTTACCCGATCCCGCGCCGGCGACCACGACCGCCGGCTCCAGCGGGGCACTGACGATGTCCCACTGCTCCTCGGACAGGGTGAAGTCGAGTGCGGCATCCAGGGCTTCCTTGGGAACTCCATCGCGTGTCATCGCCGACGCCAATCCTTCGCGTTCACGGGACCACCTGGGTGCCCTGGGCCTGGGTTGGGCAGAGCATCCGGTATGCGCAGATCCGGCACCCCGGGTTCGGTCGGGCCTCGAAGGCCTCCCGCCGGAGAACATCGGCTGCCTCGCCCAACTGAACCTCGACCCAGGTGGGCTGATCGGTCGGCAATGCAGGTTGCAGTTGCACCTTCGGATCCGGGGAGCCCTTGCCGTCCGGCACCCGAAGTTGGACGAGGGCGGCGCCCCCGACCTGCTCGCCGTCCGCGCGCAGCAAAAGTTGATAGACCCCCAACTGTGCGTGCGTGGGCACCTCGCGATCAGGGGGCGGCACCTTCATGTTCTTCAGGTCAATGGCAACCAGCCGACCGTCTTGGTCGCGCTCGATGCGATCCAGGTAGCCCCGGAGGCGAACTTCCTCGGTGCCTCCCGACGGGGTCGGCACGTCAAGGGTGGCGCGAACTTCCCGCTCGGTATCGACGAGATCACGCTCGCCACGCTCGTGGTAGCGCAGGAAGCGGGCGAGTGCCGCTCGTGCCTCCGCCCGCTCGGCAGCCGACTGCCATGACGCCTCGAATCGAAGATCGCGCCAGACCCGATCAACCCATCCATCGACCTCATCGAGATCCGCTCCTACCTCGCCCTTGGCAACGTAGTCGGCGAGGGCGTGCACCACGCTGCCGAACTTGGTCGCCGGAGGCCGCGGCACCTCGGCCCGCGCCTCGTGCTGGAGGAACCATCGCAGCGGGCAGGCCGTAACCGCCTCCAGGCCACTGCCCGAAAGCGCAATCGGCTCATCGGTCGCGCGGACCGGCCCCGCACCGGTCGTACGGTCGCCGATACCCCACCAGGAGCGCGGATCAGCAGATGGGACGAGCCGACCACCCTGCTCATCCACCGCAAGCGCAAGTGCCGACAGGCGATCCGCGGCCGCCTGCCGCAGGGCCGGGGAGGTGTGGGCATCGGTCAGCCGCTCGCGCAGTCGAGCCACCAGACCATTGAGTGAGGCGGCAAATCGGGGTCGGCCGACAACCGGCTCCGGCGTGACCCCGAGATCATCGAGGAATCGACTCGGTTGCGGCCCACCATCGGTATCCGAGGAAAGGGCCGCGATGACGACCCGGCGCCGGGCTCGGGTGATGGCCACGTAGAAGAGTCGGCGCTCCTCAGCCAGCAGGTCGCTAGGCCGCACACCCGGGCCAATACCGTCGGCGGTCAGCCGGTCAGGCTCCAGCACGGAACCTCGGGTGCGCAGATCGGGCCAGTGGCCCTCTTCGGCACCGACCACCCAGACGGCTTCCCACTCCAAGCCCTTGGCCCGATGGGCCGTCAGGATGCGGACTGCGTCACCTCGAATCGAGCGCTCGGCAATCGGCTCCGCCGGGATCTGCTGGTCACGAAGAGCAATCACGACATTGCGGATTCCGACCACGCCCCGGTAGCGATGCTGCATCCGCTCGACAGATTCAAAGAGGGCCATGACCGCGTCAAGATCGTGGTCGGCCGAACGGGATCCATCCAGGGCAGCGGAGCGCAATCGCCCTGGCCACCCGTGCATCCGCTGACCCTCGACCTCGCCGGACCACAAGGTCCACAGGACCTCCTCGGGTCGACCACCGGCCTTGACCTGATCATGGGCAACACGCAGCAGTCGACACAGTCTCTCCACGATTACGGCGATCCCGGCCAGGTCGCCCTCCCCTGGACAGGGGCGCTGGCCACGGAGCACGTCTCGGATCAGCAGATCAGAGGGCGGCGGCACCACTGAGGCATCCTCATCGCGAGCCTCCTCGCGCAGGGCGCGACCCAGTCGCCTGACATCGGAAGCATCAAGGTCGCTGATCGGACCAGTCAGCAGATCGAGGGCGGCCTGCTCCGATAGTTGCTGGGGATCGCAAGCGATGTCGAGGAGGCTAAGGAGGGCCGCAACCGCCGGCTCCGCGCCTAGCGGGATCTCATCGGACGCCACCGCAACCGGCACGCCCTGCTGCAGCAGAGCCCGCTGCAGGCTGGGGATCAACTGCGCCGAGCGGACCAGGACAGCCATGGCGGACCAGTCGATCCCGTCATGCAGGTGGGCTGACCTGATCTGGTGAGCAACATGAGCGGATCTCGCCGATTCGCCGTCGAACAGCAGGACGCGGACGCCATCACCCGGGCCGTCCACGGCCTCGCACTCGGGATGCCGATGTGCCTGGGCATGGGAGGCAGGGATGGCGGCAAGTGGTCGCCGCTCGACCAGGGCCGACGCGGCAGTCCGAATGGCCGGCCCAAACCTCCTGGTCCGCTGCAGCACGATGATCGGTGCGGGTAACCCCTCGGCTGCGGGGAAGCGCTGCGGAAAGGAGGTGATCCCGGTGACGTCAGCGCCACGAAAGGCGTAAATCGACTGATCAGGGTCGCCGACGGCAACCAGGGTCGTCTGCGGACCAACCAATGAGGCGAGTAGGGCAACCTGGAGCCGGTCAGTGTCCTGATACTCGTCGACGTAGATGGCCCGATAGCGCCGCTTCAGGGTTGGGGCGACGTCTGGCTGCTGGGCCCGGATAAGCGCTCGGTGCAGCAGCTCGGCGTAGTCGTAGACGTTCTGCATGACCATGACGGCGCTTTCCTGCTGGGCAAGTGCCCCCAGCGCTGCCCAGGCAGGCCGATCCGAGCGACGGCCGATGCGCGCAAGTTGAGCCGGATCAAGGCCCAGCTCCTTCGCCCGAGCCAGGACGGCTCGAATCTCATTCGCCAGTGCCAGGGTGCCAACAGCACCGGAGAGATCCTGCGGCCAGGTGATGCTGCCGTCCTCAATCGCACCGATGAGCAGTTCGCGAATGCGGACGTCCTCCTCGGCACCCGAGAGCAGCCGCGGTGGGTCCCAATACTCCTCGACAGAGGCTGTCTGCTGGAGCAGGCCATAGGCAAAGGCATGGAAGGTCGAGACGGTGGGCAGAACACCCCCGCCTAAGCGGGTCACCAGCCGGTCCCGCAGGTCGGAGGCTGCTCGGCGGCCGAAGGTCAGGGCAAGGACGGAATCCGCCGGCTCGGTCGCCACCCTGGCGGCGATGGCCTCAATGATCGTGGTGGTCTTGCCGGTACCCGGACCCGCCAGAACGAGGAGGGGGCCCTGTCGATGCTCGACCACGGCCCGCTGCTGGGGATCGAGGGCCACCGGCTGCCCAGGGGGCATCGGGGTGGTGTCAAGAACCCATTGGCGCATAGGAGATTGGTAGCACCTCCCTGTGACCTCGGCGTCTGACACCATTCGGTCGTGAGCCGACAAGGGATGCCAGGGGTGCCGGATTCCCCGTCACCCCAGACCCCGGTCTCATCACCCGCCTCCGTCTGGGATTCCAGCCAGCCAGCGCAGCCCATCGCACCCGTTCCCGTCATTCACGAGGGGTTCATTCCGCGAAGGGTGCGCCGACCCCTTGACCTCGCGCGCTTCCTGCTCGCCCTCACCGTGGCATCCGCCACCGTTCTCGTCGCCTGGTTCGCAACCAGCACCGCCGCTGGCCTGGGCACCGACCTTTCGTCCGGCGTGTCGCTGCTGCCAGCGCCGCTGGTGCTCTCCATCAATATCATCGGCGGGCTGGGCACCCTGGGCCTGCCTATCGCCGCCGCGGTTTCGCTAATCATCCGGAGACGACTGCGCCAGTTGTTCGACGCACTCGTGGCCTTCCTGCTGACCGTCGTCGTCCTGACCGTCGCAGCCACCGCGGTCGTCAGCATTGACTCCCCCCGACTCTTCGCAGCCCTCGCCGGATCCACCAGCACCTCCAGCACCACGACCGCCCCGATCCTCGGTGGCCTGGTCGCCTTCATCACCGTTGCCAGGCTCATGGGCCGACGTCCATGGAGCGCCCTCAGCGTCATCGTGGTCACCTCGGTTGCCACCGTCACGGTGCTAAGCGCCGGAATCGCCCTGGCAGGGGTGGGCCTTTCCGTCGCCCTTGGCTGGGCGATCGGCCTGATCACGCGCTATGTCGTCGGGACGCCGACCACCCGGCCCACCGGATCGGATGTCGCCGAAGCCCTAGCCCGCGGCGGTTATCCCGTCACCAGCCTGACCAGTGAGGACACCACCAGGCGCGGCCGTCGCTACCGAGCCGTCACGGTTTCCGGCATGGTGCTTCGCGTCACCGTCCTGGACCGCGACCTCGAGGGTGCTGACATCGTCAGTGCGATCTGGAATGCGGTTCGCCTGCGCGATGAGCGCGGGATCGAGACCCTCAACATGCGGCGTGCCCTCGATCGTGCCGCCCTGACGGCCTACGCCGCAATGGCTGCCGGGGCTCCGATGCCAGCCCTTGAACTCGTTGCCGAGGTCAGCGCAGATGCCAGCCTGATGGCCTTCGAGTACGTCGACGCCGTTCCCTTCCAGGAGGTACCGGACCTCACGGACGCCGACCTGGAGGCCGCCTGGCGTGCGGTGCAAGTCCTGCACGAGCACCAGATCAGCCACCGCGCATTGACGGCCGGCAACCTGCTGCGCGGGTCCGACGGCACCGTCTGGCTGGTCGGCCAGGACCAGGGCGCAATTGCCGCCAGCGATGTCGCCCAACGGATCGACCTCGCTGAGCTGCTGTGCACCCTGTCGATGCTGTGCGGGGTCGATGCCGCCCTGCGAACGGGCCGCGCGGTACTCGGGGACGCCGACCTCGGCCGTGCACTGCCCGCCATGCAGCCGGTTGCCCTGTCGGCGGCAACCCGACGGGCGATGCGCAGCAAGCGCACCCTGCTCGTGCAACTGCGCGACGCGCTCGTCGAACTGAGACCCGGAGTACCCGTCGAGCAGATCGAGCTGCGGAGGGTTCGCCCACGAACCCTGATCATGATCATCGTCGGCACCATTGCCGGCTACGTACTACTGTCCCAGCTCGCCCAGGTCGACCTCGCCACCCTGGTCACCACCGCCCGCT